>NZ_JAUBQW010000318.1:0-1106 GCF_036701485.1 Microcoleus sp. Pol11C3
GGAGAACCTTTTTTCTTTGAGCTACCTCCGAAAATCCCCTTGACAACTGGCTTTGAGCCTTAACTTGTCACCAATGGACTCCTACAGGATTTGGGCGCGGGTGTCCTGGAAACCGGGTTTCCTAACCCAAGCGGGCGGTTGCGGTACAACCCCCAGACAGGATTCGCGGAACTCAAAAAATTTGAGACATCAGGGATATCCCCCCAGATTCATCATCTGTAGAGTCAAATCTCAAATCTCAGATCTCAAATCGCTAGAGCGCACCAGCACTTTCAACCGTAGAGGCGATCGTCCATTTGCTCAAAAATCCTCAAGAAGCTGAATCTCAAGCGCAGGGGGGCTACGAAATGGTTGTGAACCAGCACAGCAGCGAACGTTATGTCGATGTTTTAGCCCTGAAGTGGCGATCGCTTTTATAAAACTGTAGGGTGTGCATTGCCCACCATAAATCATGTCGAAAGGATGCACAATGCACACCTTACTGCTATACATAAAAAGTCAAAGTATTTGTGATCTAAGCCCCCTTTAAAGAAGTAATGAGTTATGAATTGTAGTTACGAATTAAATCTCCCAGGAATTACGGCACAAATACTAGACAAGATTGCATTCCCAAGCTCGCCTCTCCTCAAATTATCTGCGTTTATCTGTCTTACATCTGCGGTTCCTCGATCGAAGACTTGTGCAAGAGCTCTACTAAACAAACCTGGTTTTAAAACATAATCGAAAGCCTTAAGGAAGTATTGTCGGCGTTGCTGAGTTAGAGTATGAATAGGAGGAATAATTTATGCAATGCAAGCGAATAGACCTCTTGCAAAAGTCATTCTAAAAGGTTGAGTTCATAGTTATAGATGCCTGCAATCAGGTTGAAGCGTAAACCAAATCTGCGTCGGCGATTTCGGTAACGTTCCGACAGAATCCGAAAAATTTTTAGCCTCCTATTAACGTGTTCAATAATAATACGTTCGCTTGCCAGAGTGCGGTTTTCCTGCCGTTGAACCTGAGATAAATTAGAGCTTTTGGACTTTTTAGGGCTCTCCTGAACTTATGGTTATAAGTTTATCTAATCACAAAAGCAAGCTAATACGCGATTCCTAAAATTATTAAAA
>NZ_JAUBQW010000319.1:0-1102 GCF_036701485.1 Microcoleus sp. Pol11C3
ATCTTTATTTGACGATTTTACTAGCTTTTTCATTTTAACTCTTTTGTGACACATTCGCAAAAGTGAGATGCACCCGTAACGCATCGCCACTACAGCAGGCAAATACAAAGCTTTTCGCAGTCGGATATTGCCGGTGCATGACAAACAAGTTTTGCCTTTAACAGAAGTCCCACAAATGCGTTTGCAGGGAGTTAAGCCTGCATAAGCTGGTAATTGACAGGCATTCTCATAATCAAAAACATCACCACTTTCCGGTAATAATACGGATGCCGTTTTTTCACCCATTCCAGCAATTGAGCTCAACGGTTGGTCTAGCTGTTTCCAGACAGTTCTGTTCTTGAGTTGACATTTTAGATCACAGATTCCAGCCGTCGCAAAGCCCGCTTGTAATTCCTTAACTCCAGGTGCAGTAGGGGTCGAGAATAAGGGTTTAACAGATGCACAAAAACGAGCAACCAGTGCCGCATCTACGGCGTCGGCTTTGGTTCGTAAAAGTTCACTTTTAGCAAACCATTTAATCTTGGGAGGATTGATGATACTAACCTGATAAGCCGCGTAAATTGAAGCGATATTCTTCAGTTAAAATATTTCTCAAACGCTCGCTATAAACACCAAAATATTCAGGAGGCTCTAGAAGCCTGTCCCGGGTTCATTGGCGAATAGACTAAATCCTATAAACTACAGGTATATCTAGGTTAAAACTGGTAGCTCGACGAGGTTCAGTCGGTTATCTATAACCTGCGCCAAGCGTAGCCGTTCTTTGCTGGCGGCCGTCAAAAAAACTGGAATGTCGCAGAACTGCAAGGATACATCGTTGAGAATTATGATATGGTGTTTAACTCCAAACAAAGCTATTCTACACTGTTTGACTCGGCATGAATTAGCTAAATAAAAAAACTCAAAAACGCCCCCTAAATAAGACCCAGAAATGATAAAACAATAGGATATTACAGGCTGGTTGGAGACTCACTGAGCTAAGATTACTCCTGGCAAGTTAGTGGTATTTTTACAGGATGAAATCATATATATAGCAATCCTAAATCATTATCAAGACTATGATACAATTATATGCAATACTTGATTGTGACAATAAAACCATGAA
>NZ_JAUBQW010000002.1:0-161657 GCF_036701485.1 Microcoleus sp. Pol11C3
TTAGGCGTGCAAGCGGAAGTGCGGGGAGTTGCAGGAACCTGGAAAGATTTAACGGATTCAGTTAACTCGATGGCCGGCAATCTTACCGCACAAGTGCGGAACATTGCCGAGGTGACGACTGCTGTGGCAAATGGTGACTTATCTAAAAAAATTACAGTAGATGTTAAAGGTGAAATTCTGGAGTTAAAAAACACTATTAACATCATGGTGGATCAGTTAAATTCCTTCGCATCTGAAGTAACACGGGTGGCGAGAGAAGTAGGTTCCGAAGGCAAACTCGGCGGTCAAGCAGAAGTTAAAGGAGTTGCAGGAACTTGGAAGGATTTAACTGATAGTGTTAACTTCATGGCAGGCAGTTTGACAGCACAAGTGCGGAACATCGCTGAAGTGACTACCGCTGTGGCAAAGGGCGATTTATCAAAGAAAATTACCGTCGATGTTAAAGGCGAAATTCTTGAACTCAAAAACACGGTCAACACGATGGTTGACCAGTTAAATTCCTTCGCATCTGAAGTCACCAGGGTTGCGAGGGAAGTGGGGACGGAGGGGAAATTAGGCGTACAAGCTGAAGTGCAGGAAGTAGCAGGAACCTGGAAAGATTTAACGGACTCAGTTAACTCAATGGCCGGGAATTTAACAGCACAAGTCCGCAACATTGCTGATGTGACGACGGCTGTTGCTAACGGTGACTTATCTAAGAAAATTACGGTACAAGTTAAAGGCGAAATTCTCGAACTGAAAAACACCATTAACGTGATGGTGGATCAACTTAATTCCTTCGCATCTGAAGTAACGCGGGTTGCCCGCGAAGTGGGTTCCGAAGGTAAACTCGGCGGTCAAGCGGATGTCCGAGGCGTAGCAGGAACTTGGAAGGATTTAACGGATTCAGTTAATTTTATGGCGGGTAGTTTGACGGAGCAAGTACGGAATATTGCTGCTGTTACGACTGCTGTGGCAAATGGCGATTTATCAAAGAAAATTACGGTCGATGTTAAAGGTGAAATTCTGGAGTTAAAAAACACTGTCAACACGATGGTGGATCAGTTAAATTCCTTCGCTTCTGAAGTAACTAGGGTTGCTAGGGAAGTGGGAACCGAAGGAAAATTAGGCGTGCAAGCTGAAGTCAGAGGAGTTGCAGGAACCTGGAAAGATTTAACGGATTCAGTTAACTCGATGGCCGGGAATTTAACAGCACAAGTGCGGAACATTGCGGAAGTGACAACGGCTGTGGCAAATGGCGATTTATCAAAGAAAATTACAGTAGATGTTAAAGGCGAAATTCTCGAACTGAAAAACACGATTAACATCATGGTGGATCAGTTGAGTTCCTTCGCATCTGAAGTAACCAGAGTTGCTAGGGAAGTGGGAACGGAAGGTAAATTAGGCGTGCAAGCTTACGTGCGAGGTGTAGGGGGAACTTGGAAAGATTTAACCGATAATGTTAACTTGATGGCGGGGAATTTGACGGCGCAGGTGCGGAATATTGCGGAAGTGACGAAAGCGGTGGCAAATGGGGATTTGTCTAAGAAAATTACCGTCGATGTCAAAGGCGAAATTCTCGAACTGAAAGACACTATTAACGTGATGGTGGATCAGCTTAATTCTTTTGCTTCTGAGGTAACGCGGGTGGCGCGGGAGGTGGGAACTGAGGGTAAATTGGGCGGTCAAGCTGATGTGAAAGGAGTTGCGGGAACTTGGAAAGATTTAACCGACAATGTAAACTCGATGGCGGGAAATTTGACAGCGCAAGTGCGGGGTATTGCTAAAGTTGTGACGGCGGTGGCGAATGGCGATTTGAAGCGGAAATTAATGCTGGAAGCTAAGGGAGAAATTGCGACTCTGGCAGATACGATTAACGAGATGATCGACACGCTGGCGACGTTTACGGATCAAGTTAGTACGGTGGCGCGCGAGGTGGGAATTGAAGGGAAGTTAGGTGGTCAGGCGAAGGTTCCGGGTGCGGCGGGGACGTGGCGAGATTTGACGGACAACGTGAATGAATTGGCGGCTAATCTGACTACTCAGGTGCGGGCGATCGCCGAAGTGGCAATTGCTGTTACCAGAGGCGATTTAACGAGGTCAATTTCCGTCGCCGCTGAAGGAGAAGTTGCGATCGTCAAGGACAACATCAACCAGATGATCGCCAATCTGCGGGAGACAACGCAGAAGAATACCGAGCAAGATTGGCTCAAGACAAACCTCGCTAAGTTCACTCGAATGCTGCAAGGTCAGCGGGATTTAGAAACAGTTTCTAAATTAATTTTATCAGAATTAACGCCACTGGTTTCTGCTCAGCATGGCGTCTTCTTTATGATGGAAACTGTAGAACACGACCCCTTCCTCAAACTGTTAAGTACCTACGCCTACCGCGAACGTAAAAGCTTAGGAAATAGATTCCATTTAGGCGAAGGTTTGGTAGGACAGTGCGCCCTGGAAAAGGAACGGATACTGTTGACAGAAGTGCCGGACAACTACGTTAAAATTAGCTCTGGTCTGGGAGAATCTACGCCGCTGAATGTCGTGGTTTTACCTGTACTGTTTGAAGGGCAGGTGACAGCGGTAATTGAGCTAGCTTCGTTCCGCCGCTTCAGCGAAATTCACTTGACATTTCTCGACCAACTTACAGAAAGTATCGCCATTGTTTTAAATACAATTGCGGCGAGTATGCGGACGGAAGAGTTGCTGAAACAGGCGCAATCTTTGGCAGAAGAGTTGCAAACTCAGCAAAAGGAACTAACGGATACTAACAAGCGTCTCGAACAGCAAGCGCAGGTGCAGCAGACGAATGAGGAACTGCTGAAGAAGCAGCAGGAAGAGTTGCAACAAACGAATGAAGAATTAGAAGAACAAGCTGAATTGCTAGCGCTGCAAAATAAGGAAGTTGAGCGGAAAAACCGAGATATCGAACAGGCGAGGGGGTTGTTGGAAGAAAGAGCCGAACAGTTGGCTCTCACTTCTAAGTATAAGTCGGAGTTTCTGGCAAATATGTCTCACGAGTTGCGAACTCCGCTGAATTCGCTGTTGATTCTCGCTCGATTGCTTTCTGACAATACTGAAGGCAATTTGACTCTGAAGCAAGTTGAATACACGCGGACTATTTACTCGGCGGGAACAGATTTGTTAGGGCTGATTAATGACATCTTGGATCTCGCTAAGATTGAATCGGGCACGATGTCGGTGGAAATTGAGCAAGTGTTGTTTGTGGACTTGCGAGATCATTTGGATCGGACTTTCCGCCAAATCGCCCAGGATAAGAAGTTGAGTTTTCAATTAGAGCTTGAATTGGGGTTGCCAAAAGGTCTCTATACTGATGCTAAACGGCTGCAACAAGTTTTGAAGAATCTCCTCTCTAATGCGTTTAAGTTTACAGAGCGGGGTGAGGTAAAATTGCGTGTCGAAGTAGCGCGGCAAGGGTGGAGTTTAGAGATAGAAAGTTTAACGAGTTCCCCTACTGTTTTGGCTTTCTCCGTTAGCGATACGGGGATTGGGATTTCTGCTGAAAAACACAGGGTTATTTTTGAGGCTTTCCAACAAGCTGATGGTAGCACTAGCCGCAAATACGGGGGCACGGGTTTAGGTTTGTCTATTAGTAGAGAAATCGCTAATATGTTAGGCGGAGAAATTAAATTGACAAGCCGCCCGGGAGAGGGTAGTAAGTTCACGCTTTATCTGCCGCAAACTTACCAAGAATCGCGAACAATGGATGATAATGAACCGGGAATTGGCAAGCAAACGGCTCAATTGCCGGCTGCTATTTCTTCCTCAGTTCCTTCGCCGAATTTTCACTTGCCGATCGCTCCTTATCCATCACCTATTATCGCTGATGACCGGGAAACTGTCGATCCCGGCGATCGCGTGCTGTTGATTATTGAAGATGACGTGAATTTCGCTCGCATTCTTTTGGATATGGCGCGGGATCAGGGTTTTAAAGGTTTAGTGGCTTTACGGAGCGATATCGGTTTGGCGATGGCGCGAGAGTTCAAGCCAACTGCGATTATGCTGGATCTAAATTTGCCTGTGATGGATGGCTGGACAGTGCTCGATCGCTTGAAGCATGATGGGAATACGCGCCACATTCCGGTTCACATTGTATCAGTTGAAGAAGGGCGGCAGCGCAGTTTGCAGTTAGGGGCGATCGCCTATTTGCAAAAACCTGTTAGCAGCGAAGCTTTGAGCAAAGCTTTGACTGATATTAAGGGTTTTGTCGATCGGCGAGTCAAGAGTCTGCTCGTCGTGGAAGACGACGAAACACAGCGTCTCAGCATTGTGGATTTAATTGGCAACCACGATGTTTCTACAACGGCTGTGGGCAGTGGTGCAGAGGCGCTAGAAACTTTGAAAGTGGGGCATTTTGACTGCATTGTACTCGATTTGGGACTGCCAGATATGACGGGTTTTGAACTGATCGAGCAGATCAAGCAAGATGCAACTTTAAAAAGTCTGCCGATTATTGTTTATACCGGCAAAGACTTGACGAGAGCCGAAGAAACTCAACTGAAGCGGATGGCGGAAACAATAATTGTTAAAGATGTGCGATCGCCGGAACGTTTGTTAGATGAAACAGCTTTGTTTTTGCACCGAGTCCAAGCAAATTTGCCGGAACCGAAGCGCCAAATGCTAGAGCAATTGTATCAAACAGATTCGACCCTCGCGGGCAAAAAAGTCTTGATTGTTGACGACGATATGCGGAATATTTTCGCCCTGACGAGTATGCTGGAGCGCCATCAAATGCAAATTGTGTTTGCTGAAAACGGCAGAGAGGGCATTGCTACATTGCAAAATACGCCTGACATAAATATTGTGTTGATGGACGTGATGATGCCAGAGATGGACGGTTACGAAACAATGCAAGCAATTCGTAATATCCCTCAATTCGCTTCGCTACCAATGATTGCTCTTACTGCGAAAGCTATGAAGGGCGATCGGGAAAAATGTATCGAAGCTGGGGCGTCTGACTACATTACCAAACCTGTTGATACGGAACAGTTGCTCTCGCTGCTGCGTGTTTGGCTTTATAGATAATGGAAGTCAGTTGTCAGTTGGCACTTGACTGTTGTAAGTTGTCAGTTGTCATTAGTGAGCAGTCAACAGTCAACAGTCAACAGTCAACAGTCAACAGTCAACAATGCCCAATAACCAATTAGTAATTAAAAATGTCCGAAAGCCATGAACTTGAAACAATCGAAATTCAACTCCTACTAGAGGGAATGTTTCGCTATTACGGATTTGATTTTCGCAATTATGCTCTTGCCTCTCTCAAGCGCCGCATTTGGAACACTATTCGCTCGGAACGGCTCACCAGTGTCTCGGCACTTCAGGAAAAGGTACTCCACCATCCGGGCTACCTAGACCGTTTGCTGGTGGACATTTCTGTCAATGTAACGGCGATGTTTCGCGATCCCAGCTTTTACGTTAGTTTCAGAAATAAAGTGGTGCCGCTGCTGCGTACTTATCCTTTTATTCGGATTTGGCACGCTGGATGTTCAACGGGAGAAGAAGTCTATTCTATGGCTATCTTGCTGCAAGAAGAAGGACTTTATGACCGTTGTAGGATTTACGCTACTGACATGAATGAATTAGTGTTGAAGACAGCAAAAAATGGTATTTTTCCGCTGAAACAAATGCAAGAATATACGCACCTCTACCACCAAGCAGGGGGCAAAAAAGCGTTCTCTGAGTATTACACTGCTGCCTATGAAAATGCGATTTTTCGAGCTTCTCTTAAAGAGAATATTGTCTTTGCTCACCACAATTTGGCGATGGATACTTCTTTTAATGAGTTTAATGTAATCTTGTGCCGAAATGTGCTAATTTATTTCAATTCATCCCTCCAAGATCGGGTACACAAGCTTTTTTATGACAGCCTGGCAATGTTTGGAGTTTTAGGGCTGGGACATCAGGAGTCTCTAAATTTTACACTTTATGAAAAACACTATGAACCAATTGAACGTAGTGATAAAATCTACCGCCGAGTTAAATAAAAAAAATTTTGAAATAGTGGTTATTGGCACGTCTTTGGGAGGGCTACAGGCTCTGACTGTACTGCTGGCAAATTTGCCGAAAAGCTTTCCTTTGCCTGTAGTTATTGTGCAACACCGCCATAAAAGTTCTCAGGATAGGCTTAGTGATTTTTTGCAACAGCAAAGTTCTCTCCCCATCACAGATGCAGAAGACAAAGAGCCGATCGCCCCAGGACGGGTTTATTTGGCTCCTGCTGACTATCACTTGCTCATAGAATCGCCCCGCGAGTGGGAGCAGAGCTTGTCTGACAACGACTTTACAAAGTGGGGGAGGATTCCAGTGGAGCCAATCTACAATTCAAAATCCCCAATCGTCTGTCGCGCAAGTCCTACATTTGCATTATCAACTGAGGCTCCTGTGTGTTACGCGCGGCCATCAATCGATGTGCTTTTTGAGTCTGCAGCAGATGCCTTTGGGGAGAAAGTTATCGGCATAATTTTAACGGGAGCTAATTCTGATGGCACTGAAGGGCTGGCAAAAATTAAAGCTGAGGGAGGATTGACATTTGTGGAGGAACCGGCTTCTGCTTTATGCCGAACCATGCCAGCGTCGGCGATCGCAAATGTTGAAGTAGACTGGATTTTACCCCTCTCTAAAATCGCTCCCTGTTTAGTCAATTTGCTAAGAATTAAAGATTAAAAAAATTATGAATCTGCAGTCCCCCGATCGAGTAAATGTCCTTTTAGTTGACGATCGCCCAGAAAATTTGGTAGCTCTAGAAGCTATTCTCAACAGCCCCTCTTATAATCTAGTACCAGCTAATTCGGGCGCGGAGGCTCTGAGATGTCTGCTTAATGAAGATTTTGCGGTAATTTTGCTTGATGTGCAGATGCCGGGAATGGATGGATTTGAGACAGCAACATTGATTCGCTCTAGAGATCGATCGCGATCGACTCCGATTATTTTTATCACAGCATTCAGCAGTAATGACACCCACGTGTTTAAAGGTTATTCACTGGGTGCGGTGGATTACCTCTTCAAACCCTTGGAACCAGAAATATTGACATCGAAAGTTCAGGTATTTGTGGAATTGTTCCAAAAAACAGTCGAAGTGAAGCAGCAAGCAACAGAGTTAGCTGCTGTTAATAGTGAACTAAGTAAAAGTGAAGAGCGGTTTCGCACTTTGTGTGCTTGTTCGCCGCTAGGAATTTACTTAGCTGACGTTGAAGGCCACTGTACTTACATCAACCCGCGTTGTCAAGCGATTTGCGGGTTAACTTTGGAGGAAAGTTTGGCAGAGGTTTGGCAGCGGGAAGTTCATCCAGAAGATCGCGATCGCGTAGTAGCAGATTGGTTAGCTTGGATTAAAGAAGGTCAGGAATATTCTAGCGAGTTTCGATTAGCTTCTAACGAAACTGTGCGTTGGATTCACGTGCAGTCATCGCCAATGTTTTCGGATTTAGGAAAACTGATCGGTCACGTGGGCACGGTTAGAGATGTCACAGACCGCAAGCAAGCAGAGGAAGAACGCGGCAGACTAATCCGGGAACAAGTGGCGCGGCAAGAAGCTGAGAGAGCTAACCAGATGAAGGATGAATTTCTAGCTATTCTCTCTCACGAACTCCGTACTCCTTTAAATGCAATTCTCGGCTGGTCTAGGCTGCTTCGTACCAAAAGATTTGACCCAGACACTATTGAAAAAGCCCTAGAAACAATTGAGCGTAATGCTAAATCTCAATCTCAACTCATCGAAGATATTTTAGATGTTTCGCGGATTCTCCGAGGGAAACTAAATTTAAATAAGCATCCGATTCGGTTGGAATCGGCGATCAAGCTGGCAATAGATTCTTTGCAGCCGCTGACTGAGGAAAAATCAATAGTCATAGAATTAACGTGCAGTCCAAATGTAGGTGAAGTTATCGGCGATTTCGATCGCTTGCAGCAAATTGTGTGGAATTTGCTGTCAAATGCGATTAAGTTTAGTCCGCAAGATGGTAAAGTAGAGGTGCGGTTAGAGTCAGTTGGAGATGAGGCTCAAATTCAGATAATTGATAGCGGCATTGGTATCGCTCCTGATTTTTTGCCTTATGTTTTCGATCGCTTCCGCCAAGCTGATAGCAGCACAACTAGGTCTTACGGGGGTTTGGGACTGGGATTGGCGATCGTCCGTCACTTGGTGGAACTGCACGGCGGTAAGGTGGATGCAGAAAATAATCCCGGCGAGGGTGCGAAATTTACGGTGGCTTTACCTGTGGCACAGAGGAAGGCCCGAGGTGCAGAGGATGCTTGGTCGCAGGTGAATGAGCCGGCAAAGGTTCTCCCCACTCTGGGTAATTTGCAATTGCTGGTGGTGGATGATCAGGATGACACGCGGGAGTTTTTGATTGCTTTACTCGAGGACGAAGGAGCTGTGGTGCGATCGGCCGCATCGGTTGCTGAGGCTCTAGCTGCACTAGAGAGTTCTTGGCCGGATGTGCTGCTGAGCGACATTGGAATGCCGGGAGCAGACGGCTACGAGTTGATCGCGCAGGTGAGAGAAATGGAAGTGCTCAGGGGTGGAAAGATGCCTGCGATTGCTCTGACTGCCTACGCCAGAGAGGAAGAGCGCAAGCAAGCGCTGGAAGCTGGTTTTCAGATGCACTTATCTAAACCAGTTGACATAAATAAGTTAATTGCCGGAATTGCTAACCTCACAGGAAGACTCGGAAATCCCGCTCCAACGGGCTCGGCGGTTGAAACCGCTTTGTTGACCCCCCAATCCCGTGCCGATTACTGAGAAAAATATTAAGCTAGCTTAAAGGACAAGCGATAGACAGTTCGGAACAAGACACTCGTTTTTCCACAAAAAACTGGATCTTTGCCGTTTTTTTGCTTCAACCTGCCGTCAAAGTACAAAATTACCCGCCAATCAATACATGAATATTTTTAGCAGTCTGCTTTCTAGCCCAACTCAAGCACCCCAAGTCAAAAAACAGCGTCGAGGCATTGAAATTAAGTCGGAACGCGAAATCGAAATTATGCGGCAGGCAGCGAAAATCGTTGCAACGGTACTCAAAGAAATTTCCCAAATGGTGAAACCGGGAATGACGACTGCTGATTTGGATGCTTATGCCGAAAAACGCATCCGTGCTATGGGGGCAACTCCGAGTTTTAAAGGCTATCACGGTTTCCCTGGATCGATTTGCTCTAGCATTAATAACGAAGTTGTTCACGGCATCCCCAGCGCCAAAAAAGTAATTCGGGCCGGAGATGTTCTCAAGGTAGATACGGGGGCATATTACCAAGGTTTTCACGGCGATTCTTGCATTACGATCGCAGTTGTGGAAGTGACTCCCGAATCTGCCAAATTAATCCGAGTCGCAGAAGAAGCTCTCTACAAAGGCATCGAACAAGTGAAGGCTGGAGCCTATTTGCTCGATCTGGCTGGTGCGATCGAAGATCATGTCAAAAGCAACGGTTTTAGCATCGTTGAGGAGTTTACTGGCCACGGTGTCGGGCGAAATTTGCACGAGGAACCGTCGGTTTTCAATTTCCGCACGCGGGAAATGCCGAACGTGAAATTGCGATCGGGCATGACATTGGCGATCGAACCAATTCTGAATGCCGGTTCTAAGTACACTCGGACGCTTTCTGACAAGTGGACGGCTGTAACGGTTGACAATGCTATGTCGGCTCAGTTTGAGCATACTGTTTTGGTGACAGAAACTGGTTATGAAATTTTGACCGATCGTTCAAAAGTTTAAGTGGAAGGGTTCAACAATAATTTTGAGTTTTGAGTTTTGAGTTTTGAATTAAAGATTTAAAAACTTTTTCATCGTTAAATCAAAACCTAACTCAAAACTCTTGAGTTGAACAATATTTTTTTGAGTTCCTTCGAGGGATGGAGTGACAATAAGACTTAAATGCGGCTAAATTAAAAAATAGTGGTAAAGCGTAAAGGTAACAACTATGTCAGCACGATTATTATTGGTAGATGATGAACCGGGCTTGCGGGAAGCAGTACAAGCTTATTTGGAAGATAGCGATTTTGCGGTTGAGGTTGCCAGTAATGCTCGGGATGGGTGGGAACTCTTGCAGCAGTACAATCCCGATTTGGTGATTTCAGACATTATGATGCCCCAGGTGGACGGTTATCAATTTCTCAAGCAAGTGCGGGAAGATCCTCGCTATAAGGCTTTGCCGGTGGTGTTTTTGACGGCTAAGGGGATGACGAGCGATCGTATTCAAGGCTATCAAGCAGGCTGCGATGCTTATCTTTCTAAGCCCTTCGATCCCGACGAATTAGTAGCAATAGTAACCAATTTGCTGGCCCGCCGCGCGGCTGCTAAGGAGACGAGCGAAAATGCTGAAAGTCCAGATATTGCTGCTTTGACAAGCCAAATGGCGAGAATTGAGTCTTTGCTGAGTGGGCGGAGTTCGATCGTCCAAAGTCCTTCGCCGATTAAAATTGATTTGACTCCGCGAGAACAAAGTGTTTTGGATTTGGTTGCTCAAGGTTTGATGAATAAGGAAATTGCCCGCCGCTTGGAAACTAGCGTGCGTAATGTCGAAAAGTACGTCAGCCGTTTGTTTAGCAAGACGGGTACTAACAGCCGTACTGAGTTGGTTCGCTTCGCTCTCGAACACGGCTTGACGAAATAGGAGCCCTCTCGACTTGGCTGGAGGCTCTTCCTTGCTTATCTGCGTTACCAGGAAGAGCCTGTTGAGTTGACAGTTGACAGTTGACAGCTTGCCCTGAGCGGCTTGTGCTGAGCGTAGCCGAAGTAAGTCGAAGGGTTGACCGCACGCGGGGCGACCTCTACCTGGAAGGAAGAGGATTGGAGTAATGAATAGTCTTCTTTTAATTTCTCCCTACAAGGGTTCCGGCTTTAAACCAATTCTTTCTGGTAACGAAAATCCTGCAAAAACTTAGAAATGTTAAGATATAAGTATTGACAGATATCCGGTGGCTGTGGTATAGCACATCAGCTTGCTGGTGGCAGCGCGGGAGTCCGAAAACTGGTGTGCGAAAACTGGTGTGCGAAAACTGGTGTGCGATCGAACTTCTCACCCACTTTGCTTTGAGCTGAGATGGAACACTCCCCAAGGCTGGGGAATTACTTAACGGGAAAACCTGACTGTTTAAGAGTTTTCACGTAGTAAATAGAAAGCCAAACAGTTCACTGGATATGCTCCGTTAAGCAAACTTGCCGCGAAGATTCACAGATAAGGTTATATCCTGTGGAAAAACAAGCCACTATTAATTAATGACTGTGCTCAAAAACGGATACTTGCGAACGGCAGGAGTGGTAAGTAGCCCACAATTTTAGACCCTAGTTCAAGCTCTCAGATTCATCTGTGGAGTAAATCTAAAATCTAAAATCTAAAATCTACTGACAGCCCCCTAAAGTAGTCGCAGATGTTGAAATTATAGCACCACCACAATTTAGTTTATACCAGGAGGATAGTATGAGGAAAATCACGGCGCTACAAAGGATAAGCGCCATAGTAGCACTGCCGATCGTACTAATAGCCAATACAACTCAAGCTTTTGCTACTGATACCAGTCAGAAAATAGAGCCAATTAAGAAAGTTTCGGATTTTGGCGATGAGCTAGATTTTGATATGGCGACACCCACAACAATCAGCATTGAAGAAAGCGAGGATTGGGATGAACCTGATTTTACAGCTACTTTAGATATGGAGATTAGTAAATTTATGACAAACAATCTTCAAGCTGTAATTGATGAGCCGCCGCCGGTAGTTTATCTCAGTGCGGCGAGGGGCCAGTCAACCCGGCAATGCCGGATTTCTGGGATATGCGAATAACTGAATCGGATTTGTGCGATTTGGGCTATGGCTGGGAACCCCGCAAACTACGACTCTTTTGCTGGGTAGAATGTGAGCACTTATCAAGATTTCACTAAAATCCGGTTGATTTGGCTGGGAATAGGCGAATAACAGAGTATGTATTTTTTTTGGTATGCTTGAAGGCGATCGGCTAAAATAATAAGTATGCAGGCTGAAATAAACTTAACTAATTGATAGTTCCCAGTAATGGGAAATCGCCCACAAGGGCAGAAATAAAATTAATCCTAGGATTCTTCGCAGTGATTTGCTAACGGAAAAACGGGTAAAAGTAAACTTATAGCAACCGCCAAAACGGTTAGGAAGTTCTTAATTGCACTTTCCCCTGCCGTCGATTCATTCCATCCGTTAAATCCGTTAAATAATCCGTTAAATAATCCGTTGCCGAACTTCCCTCCGTTAAATCCGTTAAATAATCCGTTGCCGAACTTCCTTTTTTCGGCAGTTGACAGCACCTATCCTGAGAAAATTTTTCAAATATTAATTATGATTAATTCGCACTGCCAGCAAGACACCGCAGCACAGCAAAACAAAAGTTCGCTGCAAACTCTCACGCGCACTTTGAGAATGTCTCAGGGGCAATTTTCGCTGATTTTGGTGCGGTGCAATTACAGTGCGATGAGAGAGGAAACTGTACGGCAATTGCGGGAGGAGTCTGATATCGAGATTCTAGAAATTGTCCTCCAGCCATCTGTTAAAACTCTTTACACGACGATAGAAACCAAACTTTCCTGCAGCCACCCGGCAGCTTTAATGGTGTTTGGATTGGAATCGGTAAGTGCGATTGATAGACTGCTGACTTCTACCAACTACGTGAGGGAAGAATTTCGCAATAATTTTCCCTTCCCGGTGGTGCTGTGGGTGACAGACAAAATCTTAAAAAAACTGATTCGGTTAGTAACAGATATCGAAACTTGGACGACAAGTGTGGAATTTGTGATTGGCCCCGACGACTTGGTGGATTTCCTGGGCAAAAGTGCCGATCGCATTTTTTCCAGCATTTTAGAAAGTGGCAATTGGCGTTTAACTAATTCTGCCATTCTCGGAGCCAATTCTTTGAGTGAACTAGAGTCGGCTAGCCAAGACTTGCAAACTTGCAACATCAGATTAGAACCAGCTATTGAAGCGAGTTTGCAATTTATTCGCGGTAGGCACGAATATGCTTGTCACCGCATCCCGGCGGCTATTGAATTGTATCAAAAAAGTCTCAGTTTTTGGAAGCATCAAGTAGCATTTATTGGACAAAAAACAGAATTTAGCAATTTGTTATTTACCGTTCACCCAGCACCGGTGTTAGAGGGAATGCTGCTATTCCACATCGGTCTTTGCTACCGCTTCCAAGCAGAACAACACCGCAGCGGCAACCGTCCTTACTGGACGGAAGCTAAGAATTATTTTCAGGAGTGTATTGATGTTTTAGAACGGGCGGGACGGCCGGATGCCGTTGGTATATTCATCAATCAACTTGGCGAAGTATTGCAGCATTTAGAAGATTGGGAGGCACTCTGGAATTTAGGTATCAAAGCTCGGAAGTTACATGAAAATATGGAAAATTCAGCAGTTAATTTGGCTCAAGATTACGGCTTTTTGGCTAGAGTAGCCTTAGAGCAAAAGAACTGGCAAGGGGCGAAAGAATGGGCTTTAATCGCTCTAGACGTTCTCAACTCAAATTTAGAAGCGATGGGACAGGGAACCCCTGTAAAGTCGCAGCATCAAGGCTTATATCGGTTAATTTTAGCAGAGGCCCAGAGCCAGTTGGGTGAGGTGCAGGAGGCGATCGCACATTTAGAGCTTGCTCGCTCGGAAACCGAAGCGTGCTACAACCCGCAACTGTATTTGCGGGTTTTAGAAATGCTGCGATCGCTCTATTTTCAGCGGGGAGAATATCTCAAAGCTTTTCAAATTAAGCAAGATTACCGAGCGGTGGAGCACACGTATCGGTTCCGAGCTTTTATTGGAGCTGGAAAGTTGCAGCCGCACAGAGAAGCGGTTAATTCCGTCGCCGAAACTATTGCCGACGCTGCTACTATTGCTGACGAAATTACTGCTTCCGGCAGAGAGCAAGACCTCAACCGCTTAATATACAGGATGAACAATACCCCCGACAAACTGACAGTAATTTACGGTCAGTCGGGAGTTGGCAAAAGTTCAATAGTCACGGGAGGATTAGTACCAGCTCTCAAACAAAAAAAAATAGAAATGCGGACTGTTTTGCCCGTAGTGCTGCAAGTTTACAACAACTGGCCGCGGGAATTGACCAGACAGTTATCTGCTGGAAAAGCTGAAATATTCGATCCTGAAATTGCCGAAGCAGTACCTGAAACTGCTCCGGTAGATTTTCCAGTACAAGGAGGTGCAGTCGAGGGAAATCTTATTTCGGGATTTCACAGTGGCTCGACTGGGAATAATGAGGATCAAAGGGAACAGTCACAGCCAGTAGAATTAATCATACAACAACAGGCGATCGAATACGAAAACATTATCAAGGAGCTGCAAAGAAATTCCGAACATTTAGTGACTGTTCTGATATTTGACCAATTTGAAGAATTTTTTTTCGTGTGGAAAGAGCCAGCGGAAAGACAAATATTTTTTGATTTTTTGCGAGAATGCTTAAAAATCAAATATTTAAAAGTCGTTCTGTGTTTGCGGGAAGATTACCTGCACTATTTGCTGGAATTTTCCCGACCCAAAAGCCAGACAGGATTCGTTAACAATGATATTTTGGAGGACATTCTCAGCAAAAACATTCTGTTTTATTTGGGAAATTTTTCGCTGGTGGATGCGCGATCGGTAATTCGCACTTTAACTGAGCGAGCGCAGTTTTACTTAGAAGCGGAGCTGATCGAAGAATTAGTCAAAAATTTAGCTGGAGAATTGGGAGAAGTCCGCCCGATCGAACTACAACTGGTCGGCGCTCAACTGCAACAAGAGAACATTAGAACTTTAAGTCAATATCAGGAACTCGGCAACAATCCGCAACAAAAATTAGTCGAAAGGTTTCTCGAAGAAGTCATCAAAGATTGCGGCCCAGAGAATGAAGTAGCTGCACGCAGAGTATTGTATTTGCTCACAGATGAAGAGGAGATACGTCCCCTCAAAACCCGCGCAGAATTAGCCTCAAGTTTAGCGACCTTTGCTGAAGCTGATAAATTAGATTTAGTCTTAGAACTGTTAGTAAACTCGGGTTTAGTTTTTCGATGGACGGAACTACCGGCAGAGCTTTATCAGCTCGTTCACGATTATTTAGTTAGCTTCATTCGCCAGCAGCAAGAATTAGATCAAAAGGCAGAATTTGAGGAACTGCGAAAGCAAAACCAAATTAACCGAGATGAAATTGAACAAATTCGCAAAGACAGAGAGCAAGATGCTTTGCTGTCGGAAGCTAGAGACAAACAGTACCAAGCGGAAGCTCAACTTTACCAAACTCGGAGATGGCAATTGCGGGCGGCGGTTGTAGGAGTGCTTGTACTCGCAGGTGTTTCGGGGATGGCATTCGAGCAAGCAAAATTAGCAGAAATCGCACGGCAAGAAGCAGAAAAAAGTCGGACTGATGCCCTAAATTCGGCGTCGGAAGCTTTGGTGCTTTCTAATGAAAAAAATCAATTAGGAGTGTTGGAAAATAGTATCAAAATTGCTCGTGATTCTCAGAAAAGTACAGCGCTGCCTGTGGAGACTAAAAATCAAATTGCTGAAAGACTCAGACAAGCAGTTTCCGGGGTGCAAGAACGCAACCGTTTCGAGCAGCACAGCAAGTTTGTTTTGGATGTGAGTGTCAGCCCCGATGGCAATTCAGTTGCTTCGGCAAGTGCTGACAAAACTGTTAAATTGTGGAGCAAAGAAGGAAAGTTATTAAAAACTTTCAATCACCCAGATAGCGTGACGAGTGTTAGTTTTAGTCCGGATGGGAAAACGATCGCTACTGGTTGTGCCGATCGTACAATTAGAATTTGGCAAGTAGATAACGACAAAAGTGCGATCGGCATTTTATCCGGCCACCGCGATATCGTCACCAGCGTCAGTTTCAGTCCCGACGGCAAAACCCTAGCTTCCGCCAGTCACGACAACACCGTCAAAATCTGGAACCTTGCGAACAAAAAATTGCTGCAAACCTTAACTGGACACAAAGACTGGGTGCTCGGCGTCAGTTTCAGCCCCGACGGCCAAACAATTGCCTCAGCAAGTGTTGACAAAACTATCAAACTTTGGAACCGAGAAACTAAAACCCAGAAATTTACAATTAATCCCAAAACATTAACCAAACATTCTGGCATTGTTTACAGCGTTAAGTTCAGTCCAAACAGTCGAGAACTCGTCTCAGCAAGTGCCGACACCACAGCCAAAATTTGGAACCGAAATGGTGAGGAAATCAGAACTCTCAAAGGACACAACGATGAAGTTGTCAGCGCGAGTTTCAGTCGCGATGGCGAAAAAATTGTCACCGGCAGTGCAGACGATACGGTGAAAGTTTGGAGTCGCAGCGGCACTTTGCTCAACACTTTTCGAGGACATCAAGATGACGTGAGGGCAGTGAGTTTCAGCGGCGACGGCACTATTGCTTCCGCAAGTAAGGACAAAATAGTGAAAATATGGAAACCGGACAGCACTCCGCTGAATAAGATTTTATCGGGACACGGAGACTGGGTTTACAAAGTCAGTTTTAGTGCTGACAGCAAAATAATTGCCTCTGCTAGCGGGGACAAAACAGTGAGACTTTGGCGGGCTGACGGCAGTTTATTCAAAATCTTAGAAGGTCACACTGATTCTGTTACCTGGGTGAGCATTTCACCTGATGATAAAACTGTTGCTTCGGCGAGTGATGACAAAACAGTGAAAGTCTGGAGTTTAAACGGCAAACTGTTAGATACTCTCAGCCACAGTGGCATTGTCCGAAGCGTGACTTTTAGTCCAGACGGAAAGATAATTGCCGCCGCAAATGCCGATCGCAAATTGTACCTCTGGCGCTGGAACGGTTCTAAAGCAACTTTGTTTGCAAAACTCGATCACAGCAATCCAGTAATTAGCGTTAGCTTCAGTCCCGACGGCAAAACTATTGCTACTGCTACCGCTGCTGAGGACAAGCCAAGCGGGAAGAAAAAGGCTTTTGAAATTACCGGAGAAAAGAGAGTTTACCTCTGGCAATTTAACGGTTCGTCGGCGAAAATTCTGAAAACTCTCGACCACCAGGACAGCGTTAAAAATGTTAGCTTCAGTCCCGACGGCAAGACTATTGCTGCTGCTTGCGCTGACAAAAAAGTTTACTTGTGGGGGTTTGATGGCAAGGTGGCGAATTTAACTGAAAAACTCGACCACAGCGATACGGTAGAAAGCGTGAGTTTTAGTCCCGACGGCAAATTAATTGCGGCGGCGAGTGCGGGAAATACTGTTAAGCTGTGGAATTTTGACGGCAAGAAGGCGCTGCTATATAAGACTTTGGAATCGAGCGATCCGGTGTTGAGCGTTACTTTTAGTTCGGACAGCAAAACTCTGGCTTTTGCTAGCAGCGATAGGACTGTAATTCTGTGGCCTTTGGAGAATTTGGAACTGAATAAAATCATTGCTCGCAGTTGCGAATGGTTAGGAGATTATTTGCAGAATGACCCGAATGTTGCTGAGGGCGATCGACTGCTGTGTCTTGGGTTTGGGAAGCAGGCGTTAAATAAGAGGAAATAAACCGTAAGCTAGGACGGGCTAGAAGCCCATCCCACAAAAATAATTTTTTCTTGTGGGATAGGCTTTGAGCATCGCCCGAAAATTTAATTAAAAGGACTTTTGCAAGATAAGACGGCGGTTGAAACCGCCGGTATTCTTAAAATATCTATCTATTGACGAATTTTTTGTGTTGTAAATTTGCAGTAAATTAGACTAATAAACTTAACAGCACATCAACCCGCCATTCAAACAAAAGGTAAACCGCATGAATGTCAACTCCCAAAATGTCCAACCAATCCCGCCATTCAACGAGACAAACGAGGAAACACCAGAGATAGGTGGCGGTTTGCCCGTAATAGAATATTGGGCAGAACATACATTGTCCCCGGAAGGGCCGAAACTTTGGAAAACTTTGCTGCACAAAAGTGCTTGTTTGTCCTGTTCTTGGGGCACTGGCGGGCAGAAAGGAGGTTTTACAAATGAAGAGGGCGAAAAACTTCAGCGGTGCATGAAAAGCGTTGAAGCAATCTCCGCTGAAATCAAGCCCGCTATCTCAACTCAATTTTTTGAAAAGAAGAGTATTGCAGAACTTCAGCAATTAACTTCAATGGAAGCCGATAGGTTGGGAAGGCTTAGTTTTCCAATGATTTTGCGGGCTGGTTCATCTCATTACCATCGCATTTCTTGGGAAGAAGTTTATCAAATTGCCGAAGCTGCTTTTCGCAAAACCCCCGAAAGAGTCGCATCTTACAGTTCCGGTCGCTCTTCCAACGAAGCGGCTTTTCTGCTGCAATTGATGATGCGGGCGATGGGTTCCAATAACTTAGCAGATTGTTCCGATCTCTGCCACGCTCCCTCGACAACTGGCTTAAGCGAAATGTTTGCCACACGCACCTCGGTAGTGAGTCTAGAAAACTTGAAGCAAGCAGATTGCGTCATACTCGCGGGCAGCAATTCTTCCTACAACCATCCCCGCTTGATGAACGAGTTAATTAAAATTCGCGACAAAGGCGGTAAAATAATTGTAATCAATCCGGTGATGGAAATCGGGTTAGTCAAGTTTGGTTCTCCCGCATTTCCCGTCAAGTCGCTCATCCCCGGTTCCGATATTTCCTCCTTATACTTGCAACCAATTCCGGGCAGCGATACGGCGCTATTTGTCGGCATCCAAAAATCTTTAATCGAACAAGAATTGCTGGAAAAAAACTACTTACAAGCCTATACAGAAGGCTGGGAAGCAGTAGTAAAGCACGCCCGCGAAACCTCTTGGGAAACTATTACTAAAACCTGCGGAGTTTCCCAAGCAGAAATTGAGGCAGCAGCCAAAATTATCGGCACGTCCCAGCGGGTTGTATTCGGTTGGGCGATGGGAATTACCCAACACGATAACGGTGTAGATAACGTTTTCAGCATTGCCAATACTGCTTTAATGACAGGAAATGTGGGCAAAGAAGGGGCGGGATTAATGCCCGTCAGAGGACACTCAAACGTCCAAGGATTCGGCTCTATGGGCGTGACTGTGAAGCTGAAAAAAGAAATTCAACAAGCTTTAGAAAAGTTATTGAATCGTCCCCTGAGCCGCGTTAAGGGTTACGAAACTCGATCGCTCATTGAAGCAGCAGATGCAGGCAAAGTCGATACGCTGATGTGTCTGGGCGGCAACTTGTATGGGGCAAATCCAGATTCAACGCAGGCAAAACGGGCTTTAGGTAAAATTAAAACTATTATTTACCTTGCCACCAAACCGAATTTAGGGCATTTTCACGGATTAGCCAAGCACAATACAATTGTGATTCCGGTGCTGAATCGCTTTGAAAATCCCCACAAAACAACAGTGGAATCCGGTAATAATTTTGTGCGTTTAAATGATGAGGGCGAAACTCATCTCAAAAATGCCGATCTGATTCCAGAGGTACAATTCTTGACGGAATTAGCTAGCAGAATTCACGGCGAGTTTCCCGTAAATTGGCGCCAACTTCAAGACACAAAATACATTCGGCAATTGATTGCTAAAACTATTCCTGGCTATGAAAAAATAGCGACAATTGATGAAACCAAAGAGGAGTTTACCATCGGCGGTCGCATTTTTACAGAACCTAAATTTCCTACAGAGTCTGGGAAAGCGAAGATGTTTGTCACCCCTTTACCTAAGCTGAAATTACCGGAAGCTAAAGAGTTTGGAGTATCGGAATCAACACAGGGTATTGTTGTGGCATTGATGACGGGACGCAGCTATTCTCAGCACAATACTGTCGTCTACAAAATTGATGACAAATACCGGGGAATGCCGCACCGAAACTGCATTTTGATGAATCGTGCGGATGCAGAAAGCACGGGTTTTCAAGAACATCAGCGGGTTACGGTACAGGGAAATGTGGGAAAAATGGAAAATGTTGAGGTGATTTACGGGGCGGTTCGTCAGGGTGCTGCTTTGATGTTTTATCCTGAAGTTAATGTGATTTTTCACCCGGAAATTGAAAAGCGATCGGGCACGCCTGCTTACAAGCGCGTACCTGCTTTTGTATACGCGGAAGTTCGGTAACGGATTCTGTAAGGGATGTTAGGATGTTAGGATTATTTCTGCCTTATTTCTTCTTCCTTCTGTCTTCTATAACTCACATTTTAGATAATTTTTAAGAACAGGCAAGATGCCTGTTCCACAAGGAGTTAATTTTTGGTGGGTGGGCATCTTGCCTGCCCATATGCAAGTCTTAATTAACTCTTAATTTGCAAAACTCTACCCCGCCAAGTCCATCCCCAACCCGTTTCGGTTTTAATCGCAGAACCGATCGCAATCGCCGCCACTAACGCACCTCCCAAACCTCCCAACCACCAGTATTTCGTCGGACAGTCAGAAATCTCGGCACCCAAGCGGCGCAAATTGTAATGCTGCCAAATTACGATTACAAATAAACAAATAGTTAACCAGGTAATTGGCAATTGGTAATTGGTAATTGGTAATTGGTAATTGGTGATTGTCAGAATTTCGGCGAAGTCCCCGTTTGCCAGCAAAATAGCTAATGCCAACCACGGCATCGGATAAAGAAAAAACATAATTGTAGCCATGTAAACCATCAAGCCCCAACTGCGGTTAGCGCCGAGATACAGATTCTTTGTCCAGCCTTCCCACAATGCGCTCCAAGACCGATACATCCGCACAGATGCCAAATTTGACCCGGAATAAAGTCCGAGCTTTAAAGCCGCACGTTTGATGCGTCTAGCTAATTCCACATCTTCCACAATTTCGCCGGCAACGGCCTGGTGACCGCCAATTTTTTCGTAAGCCGATCGCCTAAATAACATAAATGGGCCGCCGGCAAAAGCACTGTCTATTTTCGAGGAATCGTTGACCGCGGTAAAGTCGTAGCAAACTGCTAGGTGATTAAACATTATCGGCTGCACTAACCACTCGGCAAAACACTCACAAACCAGCGCTGGCATACAGGTGAACAAGTCTATTTTCTCGGTTTCTACTGTGGCGATAGCGGTTTCGATCGCCCCTGGTTTGAGTCGCACATCGGCATCGATAAATAATAAGAAGTCTCCGGTTGCTATTTGAACAGCTTGGGCGCAGGCCCAGTTTTTGCCCGCCCAATATTGGTTGGTTGGTCGCGGCTGACCTGCTAATATTTTAAGCCGGGGGTCGTTGAGATGCTGTTGCAGGGTTTGCCCGATCGCTAGCGTGTCGTCTGTCGAGCGATCGTCTACAATTAAAACCTCTAAGTTGTCCACAGACAGCGGTGTACTGTCCAAAATGGCGATCGCGCAATCCCGAATATTCTCGGCTTCGTTGTATGCTGGTACGATCACCGAAACCTTGGGGAACTCTGCGGCTAGCCCAGGTGAGGGGCTCGCTGAAATTTTGTCGGTTCGAGGCGCATTTTTGACCGATCGGCGCAAATTCTTCGTGTAAGCTCTACTTACTATCAGAGAAAAAATTAGCAGGGTTAACAATATCAAAGTGAACTGACCTCAAAATTTTTGTGCACAATTTGTCTCTCTAAATATTAAAAAATATTAAAACAAAAAGCTAGTCGATCGCCCGAAAAGTTATTTTGACCGCCTCTTTTGCTATAATTTGTGAGCATCTTTCGGCTCGCCCGCAGCGAGGGGTAAGACCCCTCACCCAGTCAGCGACCGAAAAGCCGAGGATAGATATCAGTTGTCAGAGGAGATTGCAATGGGCGAATTTTTTACAGTCGATGTGTTTGCGAACACGATAGCGGTACTCGGCGCTTTGGGTTTTTTCTTTTTGGGATATCAAGCTTTGCAGATGTTGAAAAAATAAAGTATGTCAGAACTGAGATGTTGCACCATTGTCAAGAACGGGCAAGATGCCCGTTCCACAAAGAATGAGTTTTCTTGTGGAACAGGCATCTTGCCTGTTCCTAAACAAGTAATTGAGAATGGGGCAATATCTCAGTCAGAAGTCAGAAGTCAGAAGTCAGAAGGAAAGAAGTCAGAAGGAAAGAAGGAAGAGGGAAGTCGTCCGATGGAAGTCGGAATAAGGAGAGAAAGAAGCAGGAAAGAAACAACTATTCCGAATACCCAATGCCCTGTTTTGCCAATGCCCAATGCCCTGTTTTGCCAATGCCCAGGAACACCTAATTTACCTGAAAAAGGCTATACAACTGACTCAACAGTGCAACTGTTTCTTGCGAAAATCAACCAAAAAAAGGCTGCGTTATTATCATGGTGAGCCAACTTTTAGATGGACGCTATCAAATCATTGAAGTCATAGAAACAGGAGAATTTGGACAAACATATCTTGCCAAAGATATTCGCCGTCCGGGAGAACCGCAGTGCTTTGTCAAACACCTGCGTCCTGGTACCACCGAACCGAAATTAATTAATACTACGCGCCGTCTTTTTCAAAAAGAAGCAGAAGTTCTAGAAAAGCTAGGTCAACACGACCAAATTCCTCAGCTATTCGCTTATTTTGAAGAAAATGAAGAATTTTTCTTAGTTGAATCCTTTGTTGCCGGTCACTCGCTATCAACCGAGATTGTACCGGGCAAGCCTCTAAGCGAAGAAAAAATGATTCCTTTGCTGAAGGAACTGTTAGAAATTTTAGTGTTTGTACACGGACAGGGGGTAATTCACCGAGATATTAAACCGGCAAATTTAATCCGCCGCTATTCAGACAACAAGTTAGTTTTAATCGACTTTGGCTCGGTGAAAGAAATTCACATCGCTCAAAGACAAGCGCCGGTAACTGTGCGGATTGGCACGCTGGAATATATGCCGATCGAACAATTTCAATACAACCCGCAACTCAACAGCGATATCTACGCTTTGGGAATGATTGGTATCCAAGCAATGACGGGTTTGCCGGCTTACGATTTGCCGAAACTTCGGGATTTGAAAAATTCTAATAAAGGCGAAATTGTTTGGCGGCATTTAGCCACGTGTTCCCAAGCGCTGGCCGATGTTTTGGACAATATGGTGCGCTACGATTTTCGGGAGAGGTACCAGTCGGCGGCGGAAGCTTTAGCCGATTTGAGGAAAATTGGCGATCGCTCTCGGGCGCGGATTCCCAAGCTGACAATATATCGCGAAGAAGTCGATCGGCGCAGCAGCAGCCGCGGTGACATTACAGTCGTCGGTCGTAGAATATTAGATGAACTGCGCGTCAGTTTGGAATTGCTGCCAGAAGAAGCAGAGGCGATCGAAGATGAGGTATTGAACCCTTACCGCAAATACAGGGAAAAAGGCGAACGCTACGAACAATCACTGCAAGAAGCAATGCAGCAAGAATATCCCTTTTCTTTGGAAACTCGCGACGAATTAAAACGCTTGCAGCAAGTTTTAGGGCTTACCGACGAAGATGCCGCGAAAATCGAAGAATTAGTCATTCCTAAATCTTTATTTGCTAAATTGTACAAGGCGATATCCACAGTTTTGGAGGGACACCGCAACCCCAATCCGCCACCAGCGAGCAGCGCCCCTCAACTCGAATTGCAGGCAAGTCCGGTGGTATCCCCGCAGGTAAATCTAAACGGAAAAACCGATTTGTCGTTAGCGCAGCCCTCGGAGAGGATCGCCCCGACCGCAACGCTTGTCCCCAAAGAAACTCGCAAATTCAATCCTTATCTCGCCGGAGCAACAATTGCGGCTATCTTAGCTGCGATCGGCGGAATTTACGGATATCTCAAGTTGCAAGAATGGCAGCAGCGAGCCCAGCAAGAATCCCAACAGTTCAATCAAATTGAAGCTCTTTATAAAGCCAGCAATTATGAAGACTGCATCAGCCAAATACCAACAATTGCCAACACGAACAGCAGCTATGCGTCCGCTCAGGACTTACAGAAACAGTGCCAAGCAGGCTTGCAGTGGAAGAACGCCAAAGTCAAAAATTTCGCTCAGCATTCAGATGCCGTTGGGTCTGTTGCTTTCAGTCCAGACGGCTTAATGTTAGCCAGCGGTTCTAAAGACAAAACCATCCAAATTTGGGATTTAGCTACAGGCAAGTCGATCCGCACTTTTCCAGGAGATTCCTCCACTATTTGGTCGGTTGCTTTTGACTCAAAGGGTACGAAACTGGCGACTGGAACCGGTTTTTGGCGAGTCATGCTGTGGGATTTGAAAACAGGGCAAGTGATTCGCAGTCTCGACCACACTGCTTCTGTTTGGTCTGTCGCTCTCAGCCCCGACGGACAGCTTGTGGCTAGTGGCAGCGGAGACAAAACCACAAAGATTTCGGATGCAGCAACTGGTCGTTTGATTTACAATTTGCCAGACCATACAGATTTTGTTTATTCTGTTGCTTTCACTCCAGATGGAAAACGTTTGGTTAGCGCTTCTAAGGATAAAAAAATTACAATTGTTGATGTCGCAACAGGGGCGTTGCTCAAAACTATTGAGGGACACGGCGACGCGGTGAGGTCGGTTGCTGTTAGCCCGGACGGTAAGACAATTGTTAGCGGTTCCTACGATGAAACTATTAAAATCTGGAATCTCGAAACAGGAGATTTAATACGCTCGATCAAGGGACATTCAGACGATATTGTCTCGGTTGCTATCAGCCCGGACGGCAAGTTTATTGCGAGCGGAAGCAAGGATAAAACTATTAAAATTTGGGATTTTGCTACCGGAGAATTGCTGAATACTTTGACGGGACATACGGATGAGGTTTATGTGGTGACTTTTAGTCCCGATGGAAAAACTATTGCTAGCGGTTCTAAAGACAATACTATTAAGTTGTGGCTGAGGTAATTAGTCCCCTGTCATTTAATTGCTGTAATTCAGCTCGTTTTTTAAGCTTGGGGGAAAGTGCCAATAAGGCGTTTCTAATTCGTCCTCAGTTGGATAATTTTCAGTTGAGTTCTCTCGGATTTGAAAAAAGTAGTAGAGGTTAGCCACAGTTAAATCGGATATTTCTTGCCAATTCGAGGCAGCTAAAGCTTGATAGCCGGTAGCGATCGCCTGCTGACTGATATAAAATTCGTATCTCCGGCGGATTTCCGGCGACACAGCGAAGGTTAACTGGTCGCGCAAGGATAGAAAGTGAGACTTTTGCTTTAAACTTTCATAAAGTGAAGGTTCCGCAGCTAATACCGCAAATGTAGTGTACACGCTGCTTTTTAAACTATCGCCAGTGAGTTTATCTAAACTAGCTAACTGGTGCAGCTCTTTTGGAGACAAAGTTTCCATCCAATCAACCTCATTTTGCCAAAATTCTATTACACTTAAATCATGACCGAGAATCCTAGTAACTTCGGGAAATAAAAAATCTAGTTCTGGTTCCGATTGACATTTTTTAACAACAGTTAGAATATTTTGACTAATTTTTGATTGGAGTTCCAGCAGGCGATCGCTCACCATATCGTAGGCCCGCTGCAAGTGAAACGTGACGCCGATCGCCTGCTCGATCGCCCAAACACATTCCATTTGCCTGAGCTGTCCTGCAGAACACAGCCCCTCCAACAAACTAGGATTATCATAAATTTTTAAAGCCTTAAACAGCATATCCCGCCCGCTATTAATTTCGGAATTCCGAAGTTTAATATCTGGCACTGTCAGGGCTGACTGACAGCGTTTGATAGCTTTAGAAAAAATCTCATAACCGTTAACCAGTTTCTGGCGGTGCATTTCAAAACTTGAGTCGTGAGCCACCTTAAAAATCTGCTGGATCACCTCTACTCCTCTATCTTTGAGGATGTGTCTGAGATCAATAAATCCGTCTTTAATTTTTAGCTTTTGGTGCTTTGCCTCTTCTCGGATTTTTAATACTTGGTTGAGGTTTACTGCTGACAAAACTGTGCTCGATACAGCGCCAATACCAATGACAGCAGCAGTCGCTTGCATAACTGCCAAATTAATTTTCAGACAGTTAAGCATTCTGTATATTTTTTGAAACCCCTGATGAGTTTGAGCAACCTGCAACGGCGCCAGTGTCACGTACACGGGAGCTACCAGGGGCTGTATGGGGCCACCTCCGGCTAACTGTGCGAGCAATCCTATAACTCCGCGATCGGCTATAGTTTCACTTCTTGATTGATAAAAGATTTTTGCAAGCTCCACAAACTCCCCTGTCACCGGATCTCTAGCTGCCGGGAGCAATTTTCCTGTTTTGGCAGCAGGCTGTACAAGGTTGCCACTATTGAGTCGCGCCTGAGTTGCAGGGGTGAATATATAATCCATGTGGTGACTCAGTTTCCATTCAAAAAGGCAGATGTTCTGTATTGTATGCTGTTTAGGGAAACGAGAGATGAAAGGAAATGAATGAGTATCTCAAGGCATTCCAGGCTATTACCCTGTTTAGCGATCGATTGTTGGCAGACGAATATCAATCCGTGGAGATTAAACAGTCAGCTACGCAACTCAGTTTAGATGTGGAACCTTGTATAGACGAAATTAAGCAATCTGCCATCAGACTCAAGGGTCTACTTCAGGTATGTTTCAAAGATGTATCTCAGGCTGAGGATGTCTGGAATAGCAAGCCGAGAATTGCTGGAGCATCTCCTGTTGATGTCTGGGAGCAAATTGGCGAACTAAGCGGATGCGATGTGAGAATTCGCAGTTTAGGAAAACAGGGCAAATATGATGCTGTTGCTAAAGTTCGCAAATCTTGGAACGACAAGGCGAATAAGTTAAAAAATCAGTGGTTTTTGTGGGATAAAAACCCTCAAGTCTTTCAAAGAGATACTATTGGTTTTTTTGAAAAAGATAATTTGCACAAAGAGTTGCGGAATGAAGTTGAGGCCCAAGCCGAGCGAGTGAGTTTAATTATGGAGAATGAACTAAGTTTAATTTTTAAAGAATTACAATCTATTGATATAGAAAAAATTGAATTGTGTATTGAATGCTTCGACCTAAACAGTCAGTCTAAATTTAGAGAGCGACTACAATCAATAGGCGGTGAGATTGTATCGAAGTTTACGGAACCACTGAAATATTTGCCTGATTCTTATATGAATAGTTTTAAAGAAACGCTGAAAGAACCTGTAGAAACTCTGGTTCATAAAAGCAATATGGGAATCAGTTTGGTCGATTTTGAAGAGTCCAGTAAAGTGATTGGGTTAATCCTGGATGGTGTGATAATCACAGTTTTTGAGGAGCGCATGAAACTAGCAATTCAAACAGTTGAAAAAGCCATTAAATTCTACAATAATTTTTTAGAGAAGCAGGCGCGGTATCAGCAAGAGACAGCCCAACAGCGAGCAGCGGAAAAAGATTGGATCGAATGCCAGCGGCAGCAACTGAGGGAAGTTCAGCAGTATATTGATGCAGTCATTAGTCATTAGTTATTGGTTAGTAGTTATTGGTTATTGGTTAGTAGTTATTGGTTATTATAACCAACAACTAACAATTAACAAATAACCACTGACCACTAAAAACAGTCAACAGTCAACAGTCAACAGTCAACAGATTATTGATATTGACCGCTGATTTCGTAAACGATCGCGCCCAAAGACGCTAAGCTAGCTAAAATTAGCATTCCTGCCGGCATGAATTTTTGAGTTTTAACAAGGCGCACAATAAACACTATTACTAAAACAGCGGAGATGGCTGCTGCTAATGTTAAACCCCAACTTTGTCCCATAAGCTGGGCGGTGCCGGCAAAAATTAGCAGCGAACCGCTAATCAAGCCCGAAATGAGCGAGGCTTGGCTTTTGGCCTTGATGTAACCCATGATGCCGCCAACCAGTGTTAGAATGCCGTAGCCGATCGCCGCTGCTGTACCTAAATTCATTTTTAATCCTCCCGATTTCACTCTTTGCATCTAAATTTATACAGCGCGGGCGGCAATTAGTGTCACGAATTGTTAGAAAATTTATTAAACTCAGTCAGGATATCTAACTGTTATACAATTGCCATTATGTCAGCCCTAACTTCTGGTGCGATCGCCCAAATCCGTTACATCCAGCGCCAAGCAGCATCCCTGCTGCTGTATCAATCAGTTCTCAAAAGCCCTGCGGGTCAAGCTTTTCTCGATTTGCTGCAAGCCCTTCACCACAGCGAAGTCAGCGGTTTGGAATGTCAGGTAGCTTACGGGAACTGGTTCAAAGTTCAGGCTGCTAAAAATTTAAGCTGGAAAGATTCTCTGATTTCTGAAATTCTCAAAGACGAAAATCCTTTTTCTCGCCGAGCACAGCAAACAGATTTTGCAAGTTTGCCCCCCGCGTTGGTGGAAGCAGCGCAACATGATTTAGAAGTGCTGCAACATATTTACGAATGCAGCAGCGAACAGTTGAGCAAGTGGGTGCGGGTAGCGGGTCAACTTGACGCAGTGCCTCCGATTTGGCATTCAGAAAGTGTCAAAGAAAATGGCGATTTGCCCCTGCACGAAAAACTGGAAAAATGGTCTAGCGCTGCGGAATCTTTGGCAGCTTATTACCGACAGTTTGGCACAGGTTTGTTTGCCGAGTATCGCGCTTTTGGGTGGCGGGGAGGGCAGTTGGCGAGTATTCCGCATCCCGATCACATAACTTTGAAAGAGTTGGTTTGCTGCGATTGGCAGCGGGATGCTCTGGTGAAAAATACTGAGTTTTTGCTGGCAGGTTATCCGGCTTTGCACGTCTTGCTGTACGGCAGCCGCGGTTCCGGCAAGTCTTCTTTGGTTAAGTCGCTGTTAAATGAATTTGGATCTCGCAATCTGCGCTTGATTGAAGTATCTAAATCGGATTTGCAAGATTTGCCACTAATTGTCGAGCAGTTGCGGGGAGTTCCTCAAAAGTTTATTATTTTTGTAGACGACCTTTCCTTTGAAGAAGATGACGATGCTTTTAAAGCTCTGAAAGTTGTTTTGGAAGGAAATGTAACAGCTCGCTCTCAAAATGTGGTAGTTTACGCAACATCTAACCGCAGGCATTTAATTCGAGAGTTTTTTGACGACAGGCCTCGCCCGCGCGATGGAGACGAAGTTCACGCTTGGGATACTGTGCAGGAAAAACTTTCATTTAGCGATCGATTTGGCTTGACTTTAACTTTTGAACCGGCAGATCAAAACACTTATTTAACAATTGTCCGACATCTGGCAGAACTTGCTGGAATCAAACTCGCTGCTGAGGATTTGGAACACCGAGCTAAAGAATGGGCAACTCGTCGCAACGGGCGATCGGGCAGGACTGCACGGCAGTTTGTTGATTTCCTGAAAGCAGATTTAGCCCTTTTTCACAAGTAGATCGTCTGCGCTGGGAGGGCGGGTTTTACCTGAAATATGGGAAGGCTATTCAGGATCTGAATAAACCCGCCATTGTAGCGCCGAAGGGCGAAATAAAAATTCTTAAGTTTTTCCTAATTTTATTGATAATAAATAACTAACAACATTTGATATAATTATCAAAATCCCCAAAGAAACCTCCAGAGCCAGAACCCATCCTGACTCCATAGATCTACCACTAAATAATGAGGAAAATATCATGGGTTTATTTGATAAAGTATCGCAGACTCGCCAAGAAACGGACGTAAGATTAGGGCCTGCCGAATCATTTGCGGCGATCGCGCTAATTGCCGTAGCAGCCGACGGTTACATCAATGACAGCGAAAGTAAAGCGATTAGCATGACGCTATCTCGGATGCAACTGTTCCGCAGCTATCCCGATGACGTGATGAGAAAAATGCTCGAACGCCTGCTGATGATTCTGCAACGGCAAGGAGTTGAGGTACTGTTTAATGCAGCTTTGGCAACGCTTCCCGACGAACTTAAAGAAACAGTTTTTGCTGTCACAACTGATATCGCTTTAGCAGATGGCGAGGTTTCAGAAGAAGAAGAACAACTTTTGAACGATCTTTACAGTGCATTGGGGCTTTCCGAAGATACTGCCCTCAAGATTATAGACGTGATGTTGATTAAGAACAAAGGTTAAGAAAGAAGGGGGAGGAGTGAGGAGGGCGAGTTTTACAAGAGAAAAAATTAGTGCCTACTTACTTACCTGATAACTTCTCCAAAAGAGCGGGTCGAGGGATATGATAGTTGGTAAAATTGCGATCCAATTTGCGATCGCCACCTACTACCTCAAATGCCTTTCACTTACACCCGTACTGTTCGCTTTCAAGATACCGATGCTGCTGGAGTCGTTTACTTTGCTAACGTTTTGGCGATGTGCCACGAAGCTTACGAGGCATCTCTAGCAGCATCAGGAATCAATCTCAAAGCATTTTTCAGCAATCCCGAGGTTGCCTTTCCCATAATTCATGCTAGTGTAGATTTTTATCGCCCAATGTTTGCGGGCGATCGGTTGACGATTCAATTGACGCCCAAACAAGTTACTGGCGATGAATTTGAAATTGCCTATCAAGTATTTTCTGGCGAAGTTGCAGGAAAAAGCGCTGCTAAAGCTCTTACTAAGCAAGTCTGCATCGATGCAGTTAGCCGAAATCGAAAACAGCTATCTGAAAACTTGATGCAGTGGATGAGGAAATTTGAGATTGAGATTTCCGATTAGTTCTATCTTTAAATAATAGCAGGGTATGACAGTCAAATTTCTGTTTTGTTTATATTATTTCTGACTTTTTGATATTATGTCAAATCGCAATTATGCCATTGTGGGCACGGGAGCTTTAGGCGGATTCTACGGTGCTAGACTGCAACAAGCAGGTTTAGAAGTCAATTTTTTGCTACGCAGCGATTATGATCACGTCAAAAAACACGGTTTGATTGTCGAGTCTCCCGAAGGCGACTTCACCCTCCCCCAAGTCCGCGCCTACCACGACGCGCACAAAATGCCTCAGTGCGACGTAGTAATTCTAGCGCTGAAAACAACTCAAAATCACTTTTTGCCCCAAATTTTGCCTCCTTTATTAAAGGATAACGGGGCGGTTTTAGTATTGCAAAACGGATTGAATGCCGAACCGGAAGTAGCTAAAATTGTTGGTGCAGAACGAGTGGTTGGCGGGCTGTGTTTTCTCTGCTCTTATAAAGTTGGGCCCGGTCACATCTGCCACCTAGATTACGGCACTATAACCCTGGGAGAATATGCCCAGGACTACAAAGCAATTGGTGTTACTGATAGATTGCACCAAATTGCTAAGGATTTTAAACGTGCTCATATTCCTATTAAAATGAGCGAAGATTTGCTATTGTCAAGGTGGAAAAAGCTGGTTTGGAATATTCCTTATAACGGGATGTCTGTAGTTTTGGATGCGAGAACTGACGAACTGATGGCTAATCCCGATACTCTGATTTTAGTTAAGGAAATCATGGGGGAAGTGATAGCGGCCGCCAAAAGTTGCGATCGCATTATTCCCGATGACTTTATCCCAGATATGCTCGAATACACTGAGAAAATGAAGCCTTACCGCACCAGCATGAAAATCGATTATGATGAATCGCGGCCCCTGGAAGTTGAGGCGATTTTTGGTAATCCGATACGGGTGGCCCAGCAAGCAGGTATTAAGTTGCCCCAAATAGAGGTACTTTACCGAATGTTGAAGTTTATGGACGTTCAAAGACAAGAAGCAGAGAGAACGAGAAGGCTATTAGGTTTGTCATAATTAGTCAGTTGACTGTTGACTGTTGACTGTTGACTGTTGTTAAGAGTCGGAAATAAGCATGAGAAATTCTGCCTTCTGCATTGATTGCGATCGTCTAATAATTATTGATATTCGATCGCAATTTTTTGCAATTGTTCTCGATTGACTTTGCCTTGAGAATTGCGCGGCAATTTTGCGACGATTACCCAATATTTCGGTCGCTTAAACTTGCTCAACTTATCTTCTATTGCCGCTTGCAGATTTTTGACCGTAACTTCGGAATTAGCGGGAACGTAGATAGCCGTAACGACTTGACCCCAATCTTTGTCTGGCAAGCCAATTACAGCAATATCCGCAACTAAATTAGTCGCTCGCACAACGGCTTCAACTTCCGCCGGAAATACATTTTCTCCGCCTGTGATAATTTTGTCACTGCTGCGTCCGACGATATTTAAGTAGTTATTTTTATCAAAAAATCCCAAATCGTCTAATTGGAAGTATTGGCGAGCGCCAAAATTTTCAGGATAATAACCCAACGCCAAAGATTTAGCATTTACCGCAATATTTCCGATTTGATTCTCGCACAAAATATCGCCATTGGCACTGCGAATAGTTATTGTAGCATGGGGTAAAGTTTGACCCGAAGTGTTATTGCCCGCGAGAAAATCTTCGGGTTTGAGTGTAGCAATTTGCGAGGCCGTTTCGGTCATGCCGTAACTGGGTGCTAATTTGATTTGATAGTTTCTAGCTGTTTCTAAAAGTTCCGGCCAAGCCGGAGCACCGCCCAAAAGTACAGCACGAAACCGTCCCAGCCAATTAGCTGTATCTGGGTTTTGCAGCAGCCGTTGCAGTTGAGTTGGAACTAAAGAAATAAAAAATTCTTCTGGTTCTATGTCGCATTTTTCGCCTATTTCCAGTGCTTTGAAAGACCCAATTGCCAGTTTTCCTCCGGTAGTAAAGGAACGCATAAATTGCATTAAACCGCTGACATGATATAATGGCAAAACGCAGAATGAGTTTATTTTGTCAACTTGAAAATATTGTTGAAAACCTTGTACTGATGCCGTTAGTGTTTCCCAAGTGTGGATGGCAAAACGGATTTTTCCTGAAGAACCGCCGGTGGGAATCATGATCGTATCAAAACCGTTTTTAGTCGGCGAATGGAATTCCGGCGAATGGAATTCGCGGCTATACAAACGAAGTCCGCCTTCGCGGACTGGGATATGGGGATTTTTGGGAAGCGGGTATTGTCCCAAAATTATGTCTGGTTTGACTAAATCAAAGACTTGTTGCCATTCTTGTTTTACCCAGTTGGGATTGCAGAGAAAAATCGGGCATTTGGCTGCGCGGGCGGCGGTGAAACTGGCCAGAAATTGCACGGGTTCGGGTTCTGCGAGGCAAATTTTTGGGGGTGTTTTTTGTGCGGGATTTTGGGTGATTTCTTGAAATAGCCGATCGACAATTCGGGCAAATTCGCGACTGTCACAACCGATGAGCCAATTATCGGGCAAGCTAGCCACGAGATCAAGAATATTTACTGTTAGATTTATTGCCATAGATGCTTTCACCAACTTTCTCGATTCAAAACAATTACCTAACCCGCTTGATTGAGTTGTGCGAGTAATCTAAAATCTAAAATCTAAAATCTAAAATCGAATGATTGTCATCGAACCAGCAATCGGTGCCGAAACCGAGTGCTCTCTTATTTAAAGACAATTCTGTTGCTAAATTTAATCCTGCTTGTCTGCCGATTTCGGTTTCAAATACTGATGAGAAAACAGCGTCTATATTGTGAGTTTGACAAAATTTTCGCAGTTGGGATGGAGAACCGCATATCGCAGGTTTAATGACGAAAATGCCCCGCCAGCCTTGGCTGTAGCATTCTTGGATGCGATCGAGGTTGGCTGCAGATTCATCAAGGGCGATCGTAGTTGCATAAATAGCATTCAATTCTACCATTTCCTGAAACTGTGTTACGGGCAACGGCTGTTCCAAAAATTCAATCTCTGGGGAAAAATCGGGAGTGGCTTTTACCTTGTCGCAAGCTTCCAGCCATGTTTTAGCCTGCGAGTAATTGAGTCCCCCGTTGGCATCTAACCGCAAAAATGCCGATTGTCGATCGCACAAATTGTGCATTGCCTTAATTAGCTGCTGAAAAATCTTTAATTCTTCCTCAATTGCAGCAACGCCAATTTTCCATTTAAACGTGCGATATCCCTCTAACCAAAGCACTTGCCAAGCCTGCAAAGCTGTTTCACCTGCTGGCAATAAACCGCTGTACTGACTCAGCCTCTTCTCCTCGTTCCCAGGCTCTGCCTGGGAATGCTTTTCTAGCGGCTCTGCCGCGTGTAAAACAGAAACTCTTCCTCCTAATATGCGTTCCCCAGCAGAGACTACGAACGAGTTTGACAAGTTTGATAGTGCTGACTCAAAGCCAAATTGACAAGCAGGCAATTCACCGGAAATAGCAAAAATCATCTCTGATGAAATAGTACCTGGCAACTGCTGACAAAAATCTAAAGCTTGCTCAAAACTTTCGGAACCAAACCAACTCAAAGGCGCAATTTCTCCCCAACCAATTTGATTATTTTCGCCCACAAGTCGCAGAATAATTCCTGAGCGAATATCCCAGATGCCGTGACTTGTTCGCAAGGGGCGGTTAAATTTTCGCTGATAAGGGCGAAACTCGAATTGATAAAGCATTGGTTTTGTAGTTAATTATAAAAGTGTCTCACAACTGTGACAAAGTGATCGATATTTTCAAAATGGATATTATGACCAGCTTTTGGTACAATTTCCAGAATGGCGGCAGGACACAAGCTGGCAATTTCGGTATTTATAGTTGTAAATTTATCATCATATTCTCCCGCTAGCAAGAGGAGAGGGATTTGATTTTGTGCCAGTTTTTCCCAGAGAGAGGGCTGGTTGCCGGTTCCCATGTTGCGGAGCGATTTGGCTAACTCTAAGGGATTGTTTGCTAAGCGGGTTTCTATGAGTTTGTCGAAGTTGGGAGAGTTTTTTAAAGATTTGAATAAAGGGCGATCGTACCAGTTGAATAAAAAATCTTTAATGTTGCTATTTTCCAGCTTTTGTGCTAACTGTGAATCGGCTTGCAGGCGGTGCGATCGCTCTTTTTCTGTTTTCAATCCTGGCGAAGCTGACTCTAGCACTACTTTCTCGAATCTTTCTGGAAAATGTAATGTCATGTAAAGTGCCAGTCGCCCGCCCATTGAATAGCCCAACAACAAACATTTGTCTATTTGTAAATCATTTAATAACTCAATCAATGCTTCGGCGGTATTTGGCATAGTGTAGCAACTTTCGTCCCCGATTACTCTGGTTTCTCCATGACCGGGAAGGTCAACTGCTAGGCAGCAATAACTGTTAGAAAGTAAGGGAATGACCCTGCTAAAGTCTTGACTGCTGCCCGTGAATCCATGCAAAAATAAAAGTGTCGGCTGATTCTTGTTGCCAGTTAAGGAATAGTGAAAATTATAACTATTAAATTTGTCCATATACAATTATACGATTCAATATGAGGTACGGATTGCTAAATTAAACAACATTTTGAGAAGTCACCCAACTCCACCAACTCCCTCAACTTAGCAAACCATACCTCAATTTTACCGGAATTCTCGATCGCCCGACCTACAAACCAAAGCCCAACGCCAGCAGCAATCCGCTCGAAAAATGCAGCGTAACTGCGATAAACTTAGAGTTGCTGACCTTTCCCGGTTGGTCGTGATAGTCTGTGACATGGCGGCAAAGGTCGATCGCAAATGGCAAACTCCCAAAAATTAACAACGTCCAAATTGGGAACATTCCCAAAGCCACAAATAGCACAGTCAAAGCATAAACGCTGCCGCACAACCACTGCAACAACTGGGCACCTTTTTTCGTACCCAGCCGAACAATAGGCGATTTTTTTCCCGCCGCCAAATCGTCCTCAACTTGATGAAAATGAGAACAAAATAAGATGATACTCGTAGTAATTCCCACGATTGCCGAAGCGGCAAAATTAGTAGCAGACCAAGTTTGAGTTTGACTGTAATAAGCAGCAGCGAAGGCTAGCGGCCCGAAGGTGAAAAAGCAGATTATTTCACCCAAACCTTGATAGCCAAAACGAAACGGAGGCCCTTGATAAGTGTAGCCGAGAGCACAGCATAAAACTACTAGCAAAATTACTATTGGGTCTTTTTGCCACCAGCTTATGGCGCAGATTCCCGACATTCCGACTGCTAAAAAGAGATTGGCAAGCCAGAAAATTAAAGCTTTATTTCCGGTTAAGTTAACTAGGGAATGTGCTTTGTTTTTATCGATGCCTGTTTCTGAGTCAAATACATCATTGCTGAGATTCAGCCATGCTATAATCAAAATGGCTGAAATTAAAAATGTCGAAAAAATGGGCGAATTAATCGTTCTAGTTTCGGCAAAAGCAATTGCAGTTCCTACTGAAATAGGAATAACGGCAACGCTGTACATGGGCGGCTTGATTGCCGCTAGCCACAATTTACTATTTGGACGTTCAATTAACTTTGTTGTCATTACACAAACTTGATTCAAGTGATAACAGCGTAGTAATTTTACAATTTTATTGGTGAAGAAAGTCTACTCTGTATCTGTTTGAGTGCGCGGGGGGCATCCGTTGAGAGGCTTTGCGGGCGATCGCATGCCCGGTAATGCCCTTCTGCAAACCTCTGCGGGGTTGATCGCATGAGAGTCGAGATTGAGTCGCTCAATCTTAAAGTTTTATGTCTAAATGTTTCGATTGATCGCGCGTTGGCGAAGCCCGCCCCTACGGGGGCTACGCCAACGAAGAGGATCGTCTGTTTTTTCCCCCAAGCGAGCCCAAACTTTCCGGGAAACTCCAAAGGTCATGTTTTGCGATCGCCCTCCCGTGCTTAGATCGAAATAGGGGTTCTAGCGGGACAAAACCGCACTCTTTCTGACAAATCTGCTATTCTCGCTTTCATGACAGTAATACCGCACCGCGCTAATCTTTTACAAGACCGCAATCAACTGCATCAGTTTCTGTTAGATTGCCAGCAGTCTTTAACCGAAAAAGATCAAACAAAGATAGTTAGTATTTCTCAGGAGATTGCCCCCGTCGATCCGCTAGTTGTACTTCAAGAGATTTCCGAACCTTGCCAGCGGCATTTTTACTTTGAAAAAAGAGACCAGATTTCAGGCAACAGTTTTGCGATCGCCGCCCTAGATTCGGCAATCCATCTAACAGTAGCCGGAAGCGATCGATTTGCCCTCGCTCAAAATTTTATTCAATCTTGTCTTGCCAGAACAATTACCATCGGTACAGAACGCTTGCCCTTCAGCGGGCCGCACTTTTTTTGTAGCTTTGCTTTTTTCGATGAGAATGTCGCCACCAGTTCTTATTTTCCACCAGGCACCATATTTTTACCCAAATTGCAGATTACTCGCCTCAAAGATAGCTGTATAATTGTCGCGAATGCCATCATAAACACAGATATAAATGTTAAAATTGTTACCGAAAAAATTTGGCGAAAATTTGATAAAATTGAGTCTCAGAAATACAAAATAAATCCGACAGCTAGCAAGAGTTCGATATCTTTAAAACAAATCCCTGTGAAGGATTCCGCTCAATTTAAAACATCAGTAAAGTCTGCTTTAAAATTGATTGAATCTCAATATTTCAGTAAAATTGTTTTGTCCCAAGCAATAAATGTCATTTCCCAAACCCCTTTTAGTTTAATAGATTCCTTAAATAACTTGCGCCTCACTTATCCAGGCTGCTACGTCTTTTCGAGCAGTAACGGCAAAGGTCAAAATTTTATCGGTGCTAGTCCAGAACGCTTAATTAGCATTCACAACAATCAGTTATCAACAGATGCTTTAGCAGGTTCAGCACCGAGGGGAAAAAGTGAAGCAGAAGATGCGAAACTAGCCCAGGGATTGCTAGAGAGTGAGAAGGATATTCGAGAACATCAAGTTGTGATTGATTTTATAGTCCATCACCTTTCTAAACTAGGCATAACCCCCAATTGTTCCCCAACTCCCAGACTGCTGCAACTATCAAACATTCAGCATTTGTGGACACCAATCACAGCTCAAATTCCAGCCGATATTCATTTATTAAAGATTTTAGCTCAACTGCATCCAACCCCAGCGGTAGCCGGCGTTCCGAGAGACATCGCCCTCGAACAAATTCGCCGCTGCGAAACCTGCGATCGCTCCCTCTACGCAGCACCCATCGGCTGGATCGATGCCCGTGGCAATGGGGAATTCGCGGTCGGGATTCGATCGGCATTAATCGACGGCGATCGGGCTATACTCTATGCTGGTAATGGTATTGTGGCAGGTTCCGAACCGGAAAAAGAACTAGCAGAAATTCAGCTCAAATTACAACCACTTTTAAATGCTTTAGTCTAATTGAGCTACTTTGCAAAATGTAGAGTTTTCTGGCTAATTGATTCAGTCTGTGTTAATGTTTAATTTTTACCTCCTCAAAATGTTCTACTATGGGAAAAGGATCGTAAAAATGGTGAAGCATTCTTTTCCACTCTTGATATTGAACAGAACTCCTAAATCTAATTGTATGAGCTTCTAAATTTTCCCATCTAACCAATAAGAGATATTTTCCTTGAACTTCTGTGCAGCGATGAAGTTCGTGAGATAAATATCCATCTATAGACGCTATCAGACTGGAGGCTTCTCTAAAAGCTATCTCAAAATCACCGTCACAGCCAGATTTGACATTCAGCACAACCGCTTCAAGAATCATAAAAATGTATCCTGACAATTATTTGGGTATAATATCGTAGCACAATACAGAGTTGAGCTACTCAGATTTAGCAATGCCAATAGATTTTCGCAATACAAACACCGTCTGGGCTTCCGTATTAGCAGAAACTTTGCAGCGGTTGGGATTAACTACAGCCGTGATTTGTCCCGGTTCGCGATCGGCACCCTTAACAATAGCTTTTGCCCTGAACAACAAAATAGAAACTATTCCCATACTCGACGAACGTTCAGCCAGCTTTTTTGCATTAGGAATTGCCAAAAAATCTGGTTTACCAACCGCACTAATTTGCACATCGGGAACCGCCGCCGCAAACTTTTATCCTGCGATAATAGAAGCCAGAGAAAGTCGAATTTCCCTCCTAATATTCACCGCCGATCGACCTCCGGAACTGCGGGACTGTCACGCCGGACAAGCGATCGACCAAGTTAAAATATACGGCAATTATCCGAACTGGCAAGCCGAATTAGCGATACCTTCTGCGTCGTCCATAGGAATGCTAGACTATCTGCGCCAGACGATCGTGTATGCTTGGGAGCGATCGCAATTTCCAACACCAGGCCCCGTCCACCTCAACATCCCGTTTCGCGACCCGCTTGTACCCGTTCCAGACATAGCCGTAGAAGCTTTAGAAACAGAATTTAATCCCGAAGATTTCTTTGCAGGATTAGAACCCATTTTCGGAGGAGAAAGCTCTACCCCCCCCAGCCCCCCCTTGTTAAGGGGGGGAGAAGAAAGTACAATGCAACAGTGGCAAAAGTGCAGCAAAGGGATTATTATTGCAGGCGTTGCACAGCCTCAATTTGCCGAAAAATACTGTAGTGCGATCGCCCAAATTTCCAAATCCTTAAACTGGCCCGTTTTAGCAGAAGGATTATCCCCAGTCAGAAACTACGCCCAACTAAACCCCCATCTAATTTCCACCTACGATTTAATCCTGCGAAACCGCGAACTAGCAGATAAATTAACCCCAGAAATTGCCATTCAAATCGGAGACTTACCCACAAGCAAAGAATTGCGAAACTGGTTAGATAAAACCCAACCCAAACGATATATAATCGACCCCAGCCACCACAACTTCGATCCGCTACACGGCAAAACAATTCACCTGCGAACCTCCGTAGAAAATCTCGCAACTAATCTCGCAACTATATTAACTCAAGTCCCCCCCCTTATTAAGGGTGGCTCAACTCTTGTCCCCCCCCTTGCTAAGGGGGGGTTAGGGGGGGATATAGCCACTGCTACCACTAATATCTCCCCTCAAATCCCCCCCCTTAACAAGGGCGAGTCAACTCTTGTCCCCCCGGGGTTAGGGGGGGTTATAACCTCGCCATCAAACGAATACCTCCAACTTTGGCGCAACACCGAAATCCAAGTCAGAGAAACAATAGACCACAAAATATCAGCAATTAACAAAATAATCGAACCCAAAGTTTCCTGGCTGCTTTCCCAAATTTTGCCGCCAGCAACACCGATATTTATTGCCAACAGTATGCCAGTCCGAGATGTAGAGTTTTTCTGGAAGCCGAACAACTTAGAAATAAAACCGTTTTTCAATCGTGGCGCTAACGGCATAGACGGCACATTATCAACAGCTTTGGGAGTTGCTCACCGCAATCAAAGCAGCATCATGCTAACAGGTGATTTAACACTTTTGCACGATACGAACGGTTTTTTAATTAAAAATAAATTTGTTGGTCATCTGACAATCATATTAATTAATAACAACGGCGGCGGAATTTTTGAAATGTTGCCAGTTGCCAAATTTGACCCGCCCTTTGAAGAGTTTTTTGCCACGCCGCAGGATATCAATTTTGCTCAGTTGTGTGGAACTTATGGCGTGGAACACGAGGTAATTGAGGATTGGGAACAGTTCAAACAAAAATTAAATTGGCTGCCAAATAGCGGGATTCGCGTCTTAGAATTGCAAACAGACAGGCGCGCCGATGCTAAATGGCGCCAAGATAATCTAAGTAAATTTGCCAAAGATTTGTAGTCAGGACTTTTGTCAATAAGCCTGTCGCGGGTAGGCAAGATGCCCACCCCACAAGCAGAAAATTCACTCTTTGTGGAACAGGCATCTTGCCTGTTCTTGGGAATGGTGCAATATCTCAGTTTAAACGGCTGGTTGAGCTAGCAGCGAATCTAACTCTCCTTCTGCATCAAGTTTGTGAATGTCATCGCAGCCGCCTACGTGTTGGTTATTAATGAAAATTTGGGGTACGCTGCGGCGTCCGTTAGCCCGATCAGCCATTGCCTTTCTAGCGGCTTCGTCGCCATCAATTTTGTATTCCGTGAAATTTACGCCTTTCCACCACAGCAAAGTTTTGGCGCGGATGCAGTAGGGACAGGTTTGCCAAGTATAGATTTCCACATTGGCTTTGATGCGATCGGGCGATCGGCCCAAGATGGGATTGAGAAAATCAAGCATTTTCAGTACCGGGGTAAAAATTAAACTGGTTGGGGGATTAACGATCATTTTAGCTAAACGCCGTCAGTCCACGCCCTACCCAAAGGTTAGGGTGAGATGGAATTACCCGCCGCACCTGTGGCACTGTGACCCAAATCACACATTTACTCTACTCGGATCACTTGCTTTCACCCCTGACAATCACCTTCGCGGCCTCATTAATATCACCGATCTTTTGAGGAAACCAGAAGATGATAAATATATCGAATTCAACCGCACTGCCATGCACCCCGTACAACTCCTCCCCGGCGCTATCTCTGAAATCCTCGCTTCTGTAACCGATACAGGCGTTTTGACTCTTGCGGATCGCTACGGTTTGATGGCCGCCACCTTCGACGACTCTCTGGATGACGAAGACAGAGGCTGTGTCAACCGCTTGCTGCGGGCGGTGCTCAGAGGCCGAGTGAAAGTAGTCAACGAACTTTCAGCAGCATTCTAATCAGGATTTGAAGTTTTGTTCTGAAGGCAAGGTGAGTCAGCGGTAGATGAAAATAGTGGAAACTCAGGCAGGAGTGGAAACAGCGGTAATTTGAATTCGATTTAAAGTTTTCTCCTCTAACTCAACAACGGTTTTTTTGTCAAAGCAGCCTTTACCGGCTGCTTTTTTTTGATTTAATCGCGGATTTCCAGGTTGTACTGGCGGCAGAGGGCGATCAGTTTTTGTTGGAATCGATCGCGCACGCTGTCTGGCGCAACAATCCTGCAATCTTCCCAATAAGGAGAGATTTCGCGAAAAAACCAGAAAGTATTGGAGATATTCCGAATCACTCGCCTGATAGGTGGATCGCCTTCAGGTTCGCCGACTTCCTCATCTTCCTGCTTTCGCCTGTAGTTAAAGGCAAGTCTGCCGGATAGATGAAATTCTACGGGAATCCGGGCTAAATCTGGCAGCCAAGGTTGATCGACCGAAATCACCGCAGCATCTTCAATGCGATCGAGGAGTAGCGTCCAGTTATGTTCCAGTCCCGGTACGTCTTGATTTCCCTCAGATTCTTCGCAGCGGCACATTAAATATTGTCGCTTTTCAATGGGGACAATCCGAGCGTGCAAGATCGTGTAATGCCAAAGGCGATCGGTTGCATCGCGGTAAGACAGGCGAAAGGGTTGCTGTCTGTGAAGAAAATTGTCGATTTTTTGTCGCCAAATAGGTAAGGGGTTGCTCAAAAACCGATCGATTTCAGCCCGGAAGGGGAGAGTTAGTTCGCTGCGATCGCTCAACAATTGGGCAATTGCCAGCGCTTCATCAATTTTGCCCAAGTCGAGCAATTGCTGTCGGGCGATGTCTAGGGCTTTGATGCGGGTTTGTGGCCAGTCGTGGTTGGGGGCGATCGTCAGTTGGCGGCGGGCGATAGCTTCTATCAGTTTGGATATGTTCGGGCGATCGCCCCACGTCTTCCCGAATTCTTGGGCTAAGGCTTCCAACTCAGTTTTATCTCGTTCAGAAACCGATAGGGTGATCGATTGACCTTTGCGACTCATAAATATACGGACACTTTCTCATTGTATAGGCTTGATTATCTCTATTGTCGGTGTCAATATGGGAAATATCCAGTTTCTACGGACACAGATTCAGCATATGTCCGATTACCAAATTACCCTCAAATCCGTTTACTCCTGTCCCGCTGCGGAGATTCCCCAGGGAGTCAAATTACCGGAAGGTTGGACACTTTCTTGGCATCAACTCGAAACTTTAAAAGCAATTCGCGATCCGAATATTGATGTCATTATCAATACCGCGATGACCGGCGACGGTAAAAGTTTAGCCGCTGCTTTAGAAACATTGCAGATATTTTGTTGTGCAATCTGGCTGTATCCTACGAATGAACTGGCGCGCGATCAGGAGACTCAATTTAAGCACTATATCGAACAATTCCAGCCCAAACATCAACCCCGCGTGGTGCGACTCAGCGGCTCGGAATTAGAAATCTATGCAGAAAATGAAGGATTGAGAAAAGCAGCCGCGATCGCATCTCGCACAGGTCAATCAGAGATTTTATTAACTAACCCTGATATCTTGCACTATCTCCACCGAGGAGCGTATTTAAGCTCTGAAGATAGCCCCGATAAACTGTGGGGTCGCATCGACAAAGATTTTGACCTATCCATTTTTGATGAATTTCATGTTTTTGCGGCTCCCCAGATTGCCAGCGTCATCAATACCATGTTATTAATTCGCAATACAAACCGCCGGAAAAAGTTTGTATTTCTGTCAGCAACTCCTGACGAGCAATTAATTAAGAGACTAGAAACAGCAGGTTTTCGCTGTCAAACTATCGACCCTTTAAAAGCAGGCAAATATCTGTTCCCCGATCGACCCGCCGAAATAGAACAGTTGAAAACAGACTCCTGGCGGCAGATATTAAGGGAAAGTACGCTGACTTTTATTTCCCTAGAACCAACTTCAAAAGCTTCTGAAACTTGGCTTAAAGACAGTGCAAATCTCATCCTGACTCACTTTAAAAACAATCCGGGGAGTAAAGGAGCTATTATCCTGAATTCAATTGCTGCCGTCAAGCGGCTGACACCATTTTTTCGGGAATTGTTCGAGCCTCACGGTTTAATTGTTGGCGAAAATACCGGGTTGTCGGGAAAGACGGAAAAAGAGCGATCGCTCTCGTCAGACTTAGTTCTCGGTACTAGCACCATTGATGTCGGGGTAGACTTCAAAATCAATTTGCTAATTTTTGAATCCGCCGATGCGGGCAACTTCATCCAAAGATTGGGAAGGTTGGGGCGACACGATGGCTGCGATCACAATGGAGAATTTATTCAGTTTAAAAATTTCACAGCCATAGCACTCATCCCTAATTTCTTAGTAGAACGCTTGTTTGCGGGTGACGATCCCCTTTTAGAAGTGAACGGGATTTATGACCGTCCTTTTTTCTATCAACAAATTCGCGAAAAGTACCGCCAAATCAACAATTTTGAGGGATATTATTCGCGGTGGGGTGCGGTGCAGTCAGTTCAAATTTGTTGGGAATTAGGGCACAAGACAATTAAACAGCAGTACGCATCAAGTCAGAAAGCTTTTCAGGAAGCTGCTCAAAAAGTATTTAAAACTAGCTTGGGGAAAGTGGCAGGTAATATTAAACAGTGGGGCAAAGAGTGGCAAGAGCGATCTGGTAATAAGACAGGAAATCCAATAGTTGAAGATGCTAGCAGTTTTCGAGGTTCTAGTCCTCTCCAATGTGGCATTTGCGATTTAACCGATTTCCATGAGGCAGACAAATTTAAAACTTACGATTTACCAGGAATTTTGAGCAATTTGGAAATCGAACCGATGACGGAAACTGCATTTATGCGAATGTTGAACGAGACATCTGAACGCCTTGGACAACCGATCGCCAAAGGTCGATTTAAACATTGTCTTGCTTTTTTGAAGTTGCGTAGTTATCGGGAGGAAAGACTGAATTGGAAATTTACTTATTCGGGAAAATTAGAGGAAAATGCTGCTGCTTGGAAGGTTCAGGTTTTAACGGGTATTGAGGTTTTGCAACCTGAGAATTATTGGATCGGGGAAATCAACAAGCGTTTGAAGAAGCAAGCATTGGTTTGTTATGTGCTGCGTTATCCGGTGGCTGAAGTGCGATCGCGCCTGCGACTGCCGGTGCACTTTCAGATTTATCCCATTTGCGATGGGTACAGCTTCCACGATGCGACTGCACCTTATTCTATAGCCTTTGGGCAATCGGCGCTGTTGGTGGATACGCTGGCCCACTGGCTCAAGAGCAAGGGGGATGAAATATGGATTGCGTAGAAAGTCAAGCCCTGATAGGGGTTTGGGTTAAGTCAGGTAAGAAGGTAGAGGAACGAACGCCATTAGGAGCGCAGTGAATTTTTTCAATCCCTAATAGGGGGTTTAAGCTCTAAATAAAAATTGTAAAGCTTTTTCTACCTATCCATACCCTATATCAGTATACCAAGGATGACAACAATTGTTTAGATCGTTTATACTCAGGCAATGGAAAGCTTCGCGGCTCTGTGAGCAACGATCGCGAGTAGGAACACAGATATGTAATCGCAGCCCTTCTTGTTCTCTAGACAGAACGGTTTTTAGCGTCACTTTATTTGGGTGGGGGTATAACGCCCCCCTTCTGCTGCTGTTAGCAGTCAGCAGCCGTGAGTCTTTCCAGTCTGTAAAAACTAAACAGGAGACATTAACAATGCCAAAGCCAAAACGCTCTGGTGAGGGAGGGCCTTTGCTATTTATTCCCTATTCCCGGAAACCTTTTTTGGAAAACAAAAAGAAAGTTCGAGGGAGAAATCGCCACCCCTTTGAGTTGCTGGAAAAAGTTCAGAACTTATTAGAAACTGCATTGGACAGAAATGAGTTTGAGTCAGAGGAGGTCAAAGCAGAAGTCTATGACTTTTTAGTAATCCTCCGAGGCTCTAAAAAGGTATCTCAAAGGCGCTAGATAGTAGCACTTTGCGAATTTTCAATAGTTAGGCTCTACAGGAGTAGTGTAACTACATAAGAGCCTGTAGAGCTTTTTTGTCAAAAATTTACAATTTTCATAACTACTGACAATGAAAACAACATAGAGGCATAAAATGGCTAAAAAACGTCAAAAACCAGATGAAGAGTATCAACAACTCTCATTATTTGATATCCCAGTTAATTTGAACTCAGAGCGATCGGATGATGCAGACGATCCAGATGATGACTGGTTGCAAGATGAAGAATTAGGGTCAAACTTTCAAACGTCCGATCGCACGATCGAACCTCAAACTCGCGACTTACTAACCCTCAAACTCTTGCGAGAAGCCATTCAGAGTCAAAATCCAGGCGATCGCGTCATGGCAGATTTTGCCGAGTACGTACTGCCAAATCTGCTGCGAGTGGCCATTGGTGTAACAGCCAAAGGCGGCAAATTTTTCGACGAACTCGATCGACAAAAAGGAAAAGAGAACGTTAGACGAGACAATGCAGCCGATCAGTCCCTAAATACTCACCTGCTAAATGGATTATTTCCCGCTAATTTAATTGAACAGCGGTTAGAAAAACTCGATACCACCGTGCAGCGATGCGTAGGAGAACAAGAACGACGGTTAGTAATTGCTGGATTCATTCTCCACGACTTTGAAAAATTTCCAGATGTCCCCAAAGATTGTCGCAAGTTACCGCTAGAACAGCACCGTCAAATTATTGATGAAAAAGTGCGACAGCTAGGAATAAATAGCTTCATCAATCCCGACAATCCAGATACTTATCGAGAATACATAGACGATTTGCTCTGCCTTGCTTACAACGCTCAGCGCCGTTGGGATACTAACTGGAATTTTTCCGAATTTGGGTTAAATCCAGTCTTGCGCGATCGAACCCTCCGCAGTATCTCAGACTTAACCTGTTTGGCCGATTCCCTAGCATCTATTATCAAACATCCCCAAGATGCAGAAAATACCAGGCTAAACGAATTAATCCACAGCCTCAGCGACGGGAAATTAAAATTCACTTATCACAGCATCGCGGAAAATAGGGGCGTACTTACCAACGTTGTCAATAATGCTTTAATGGAAGTACATACAGCGCTGAATACCGACGAGCGCACCTATTACGAACCCTTGCTTTACCTACCAACAGGCGTAATTTACCTAGCACGGTCGGATGCTCCTGCTATTTCAATTGCAGACTTGGCAGAACGGGTAGTTAGCAAGATTAAACAACTGTGCGCCGGACAACTGCGGCTGCGACAAACAGGCTTTGGCAGAGATGGTAAAGGCATGAAATATGCCGAGTATTATAACCTATTTTTTGATGCGTCCGATTTAATGCTAGTTGCCATAAATGCTACTTTACGCATTCTCAAAATAGGGAAAAATTCTGTTGCCAAAAGTCGCAGCGATAATCTGATCAAGTTTCAAAGACAGGATGTTTTATCTGCTGATTACAACTTCAATTTTGACGACGATATTCGGATTGACCAGATTGCAGAACTTGGCGATTTAGTGAGTCGCAAGATTTGGGGAGAACAGGTTAATACCATCGAAGCTGCACGCAAGAAAGACAAAAAACTACCCGTACTACCTCATCTAGATATTGTCGAAGAAATTGCTAAGTTTTGGAAACTGTCCGAGTATCTGCCCGCCCTGAGAGAAATTCAACGGATTAATGAACGTCTGAAAGAACTTAAGCTAAAAGGTAATACAGGTGGCGTTCCTTACGAATGGTACTATTTAGCAGCAAAGTACCTAGAAAATCACCCTGGCATTGAGAATGTACGGGAGGTTTGCGAACAGGCGATCGCCCACATTTCCCAAATGATTAAACCCATTCTTTCACAGTACGAATTGCCCGACGGTTGGGACGATTTGCGGCTGTGGGTAGCGCGGGTTGTCATGTTACCCGGAAATACACCATTAGACACAGCATCCAGTGACGTATTTTTAGATGAATTGGAACGCTATCAACTCGCTAAGAAACAGGGTAGAGGAAGACAGTTAATCTGTTCGATTTCCCATTCAGCTTACACGGTAACAGAACAAATGGAATCAGCCGTTTTGTTCACCCCTCAAGTTTACACAAACAAACAAATGTTGGGAGGTTCTAACGCCAAACGCAATATTTCCAGTATTGCGGGTTTGGAAATGATGCTGAGGCAAATTTTAATGAATCAAACTCAAGCTGTGGGCAAAAAATTTGAAGATGGCAAATATCGCTATCTCTATTTTTATCCCACATACTACTTCACGCCAGAGACAAATAAATTCCTGCAAAAAGCCTACACAAGCATTGCTCAAACCCGCTTTGATACAAGCATTCGCAATCATTTTATCAGCAAGGATTTGCAAGCTGATTTTGGACGTGATCGCTACCAAAGCATCGATTCTTTCCTCATAGATGAAAACATCGAACCAGGAAAAGACCGCACCTTCAAACTTTCCTATCCTGAAGATCAGCCCCTAACATTTTACTTCATGGCGCTTCCCCCCGGCCGAGATGCCACTGATACTGAATCCTGGGTAATGCCAACTTGGTTAGCATTTGCCTTCCCGATGATTCTGGATGTGAAAACTGTGGTTTCTGAGTCGCCCATTCCGCCTTTTAACGACGGTGCGGAATTTGAAGAAAGCGTATTTCTGGACAGTGTACCCCAAGCTTTTAGGGTGTTGACGAAGCGCGATCGCTTCCGCCTCGACTATATCCTAGAAGGTTGGGAAGAAAACGGCAAATCTTATCCTGCACCTTTGAATGTGTTAACTGCTGCTTATGCGATTCACCTTGATGTTAATGCCAAACAGGGGAAGTCCGGTTATGACTCCAACTGGGGTAAACTTACCGAACTCGCCAAGGATTTTGAAACCAGCCCGCTTTATGTGTTTAGCTACCTAAATCAATGGGTTCGCAAACAGAAAAATGAAACGGCCTCAATTCAAAAAATTAAGCTTTATGCTTATCATTTTTACCCTTGCTTTGACTCTTATGCCCACTATAATCATGAAGAGGAACGATTGACTGTGACAACCGCATCAAGTTTAAACCACCCCCAAAAACTGACGGAATTGTATCGCAGATTTTACCGTGCAAGTAAGCGATATAATCCCAAAGCAAATGCTGTGCTGAAACCGATTGATATTGCTTCTAAAACTATCCTGGAAGCCGATCGTAGTTTTCAAGATGAATCTTTAGTATTAGCTGTTGCTGCTGAAGTTTCCAAGCTGATGGATCGCGTTCACGCTTCTACTGCTGAAGGGCGCTGGATTTTCAGCAAGCGGGAGGAAGAACGAGACGCAATTTTAGAGTTTAGTCGCTACTTTGTCGAGGAGGTATTTGAGAAATCTTTTGCGGGCGATCGGGCTCGTTTAGCCGGCCGCCAAATCAACCTAATCCGAGATACCTGCGAATTCCTTTATCGTTTAGAGAATGACAAGGAAAATCGGGCGCGAGATGACAAATCTCCTGACGAATCTCAGGAAGAAGGTGAAGATTAAAGCTGAAGCTCTTGTTTGATAGGCTACACGCCAACTCCAAAACTAACATTTTTACATAGGACACAAATCATGCCTTTCTTGAAAACAGTTGACTCTAATTTTTTCCACGCTAACATCCCCTACAAACCAATGGGTAAATATGTACACTTTCTGACTGTGCGGGTTACGGAATCTTATCCCCTATTTCAGACAGATGGAGAACTGAATAAAGCGCGAGTTAGGGCCGGGATTGAAGACCAAAAACCTATCAGCCGACTTACCATGTTTAAGCGCAAGCAATCTACACCAGAACGTTTGGTCGGTCGCGAGTTGCTTCGTAACTATGGTTTTATGACCGCTGAAGATTGCGAATACAATGTCAAGTTTGCCATGAATAATCCTGATTGCATTATCTACGGATTTGCGATAGGTGACTCAGGTTCCGAAAAATCAAAAGTAGTAGTTGACACAGCATTTTCAATTACCGCTTTTGACGAATCTCACGAGACTTTTACCCTCAATGCTCCCTTTGAGAATGGCACAATGGCATCTAAGGGCGAAGCAGGTTCCAAACCTGGGGAAGTTACCAGTCGCATCAATCAGCAAGACCACATCAAACCCCAGATTTTCTTTCCTAGCATTGTCACCCTAAAAGATCCTACAGAAGCTAGTTTTTTGTATGTTTTTAACAACATCCTCAGAACGCGGCACTATGGCGCTCAAACTACTCGCACAGGTAGAGTCAGAAATGAGTTAATTGGTGTCGTATTTGCCGACGGCGAAATTACCAGTAACCTCCGCTGGACACAAGCAATTTACGACAAATTGCAGGGTGACGATAAACTTAATTCCAACAACCCTCTCAATGAAGATGATGTGATTATGGCTGCTAGGGCTGCTATCCAAACGTTACTGTCTGAGGAATTTATCGTGCATGAAGACTTTATTGGGGATAAGTTTACACCATTAGTGACAGAGGTTAAAGCTGTTATTGGCAATGAAGATGAACTCAAAAAGATGTTGAAAAAAGCTGATGACGAGGCGAAAGTTTATGCGAAGAAGCATATCAAGGGTAAGGCAGGAGCTACAGCAGCGGAGTAAGAACCATGACTTTTATTTACCGCTGTCAAATCGAGTTGCACGATAGCCTTTATTTTGCAACTCGCGAGATAGGGAGACTTTACGAAACTGAGCCGGTAATTCACAATTACGCGCTTTGTTACGCCCTAGGTTTGGTGGATAGCGAAATCTATTCCACCACCGTTTCTGAAGAACATTCCTATCGCTATTTCTGTTCCGAACAAGTTCCTAAATACGAGCCGCATTTAACGGCGCTCAACCAACAGGGGATTTATGTTACTCCGGGGCGTTCTATTTCTCACTCCTCCACTCTCAACACTTGGAAATACGCCAACAACAACTATCACGTTGAGATGGAGAAAACCCAAAAAAATATCCCTAGTTTTGGCAGAACCAAAGAAATTGCGCCGGAAAGCAAATTTGAGTTTTTCCTAATCTCAGAGAAATCTCTGAAACTGGCCAAGTGGATACGTTTGGGAAAGTGGATGAGCAAAGCAGCAGTGGAAATCGTAGAACAGAAAGAAGTGAAGCGATCGCCCTCAGAAACAGACTTCATCTTTCCCTATCTTCTCAACCCTTTAGACGTGATATTTTCCCATCAAGTGATTAGCTACGATGTGGTTAATATGCCTCCGGTTAGCCTCCTCCAAAATGTCAAAATGCTAGGGCGATATTACGAGTTTGACAAACTCAAAATTCCAGCTTGTATGGAATACCGCTTTCGGGCCGATTAATAGGAGGCAGAGCCTCTAGAAATGCGTTCCCAGGTAAAACCTGGGAACGAGAAATGAAGATAGCTTTGCTGCCAAGGAGTATACATTTTTCCCGAGTTTATCCGGCATTTTGGCGATCGCCTCCGCTGGCATTACCTTAAAATGTCCTGACAATCAAGAATTCTGGGTAATCTAAATTATGCCACACAGTCTAGTTCTCAACCTCATTCCCCTCTCCCCAATATCCCCCGGATACCTAACGGGAAGACACCTGCACGCCCTCTTCCTTACCCTCGTGAGCTCCGTTGACAAAAAACTCGGCGATTACCTCCACGAAGCCGCAGCAGATAAAGCTTTCACCCTCAGCCCTTTACAAACTAAAAAATGCCCTTTCAAAAAACACCATTCTCTGCAATGCGAACACTCACAACCTATTCCCGAACATACCCTCTGTTGGTGGCGAATTAGTCTCTTGGATGACACTCTATTCAGCAAATTAACTCACCTGTGGCTGAATCTCAATCCCTCAAAACCGTGGCATCTGGGCCCCGCTGATTTGCTGATTACTAAGATTCTCGGAACGCCCCAAGTAGATCAGCCTTGGGCTAATGCTTGCGATTACTCTCAATTGTACGATCGCGCTTCGGAAACTAATCGCTTAATTGCGTTCAGTCTGGCTACTCCGACTACTTTTCGTCAAGGCAAATTTGATTCTGTTTTGCCGACGAGAGAATGTGTTTTTAACAGTCTCCTCAGTCGCTGGAATAAGTACAGCGGTATGGAATTTTCTCCGCTGTTACTCGATTCACTTTTTTCTACTTTTGTCAATATCAAAAGTGAAGCTGTGACTAATTATCACAGCAATTTGATCGGGATTGTTGGGGAGGTTAGCTATCGGATTTTAGGAGAGGTGGAGCCGTTAGCGATTAAACAAATCAATGCTTTGGCTGATTTTGCTCTTTACTGCGGATTGGGAAGGAAAACACCGATGGGTATGGGGATGACTAGGCGGATTGTTGTTAATAAAAGTTAAAGGGATTTTGAGGGCGGGCAAGATGCCGGAATTCTAGGGCGGGCAAGATGCCCACCCCACAATAACACTAAACTCTTGTGGAACAGGCATCTTGCCTGTTGCTAATTCCAATTACTAATCTCTTACAAACCATCAAAATTATGAACGATTTTGATTACATTTCGATCGCCTCGCTGAATCAATATTCTTACTGTGCTCACCGCTGCTGGCGGATGTTCTGTGCGGGAGAATTTGCGGATAATCAGTATACCATTGAAGGGACGACTTTGCACGATCGCGTTCATACTATGGGCGAGATAAATCGCGATGAAACTTGGCAGGTTCGGGCGATTTGGCTGAAGTCGGAACGCTACAAACTCATTGGTAAATCGGATTTGATTGAATCGGCGGATGGTGAATTGTATCCGGTGGAATATAAGCGGGGACGGAAGGGGGAATGGGATAATGATGAGTTGCAGGTTTGCGCTCAAGCGCTTTGTTTGGAGGAGATGACGGGGAAAAGTATTGCGACTGGATATGTGTATTACGCGCAGTCGCACCAGCGGCAATTAGTGGAGATTTCTGAGGGTTTGAGACAGGAGGCGATCGCAACTATTTCTGCTATAACGGCTCTTTTTACCCAAGGGATTATCCCCCACCCTGTTTACAAACCCCGGTGCAAAGGATGCAGCCTTTATTCGCAGTGTTTGCCGCAAGCTACTGAGAAGGTAAGCCGGTATCAGGAAGTTAGTTAATTTATTCACAGGAGAGTTCAAAATGGGGACTGTTTATATTACTCAAGATGATGCGTTTATTGGCAAAACCGACGAACGTCTCACTGTCAAAGCGGAGAAAAAAAATCTTTTGGATGTGCCGTTAATTAAAGTTGATGGTGTGGTTGTTTTTGGACGTGCTACCGTCTCGCCTGCTGTGGTTTTTGAACTGCTCAGCCGTCACATTCCTTTGACTTTTCTCACGGGAACCGGGCGATATTTAGGGCGGCTGGAGCCTGAAGTTACTAAGAATATTTTTGTGAGATCTGCTCAGTGGAAAGCAGCAGGGGAATCCGAGATGGCTATACATTTAGTTAGGGGGTTTGTACGGGGCAAGCTGAAAAATTACCGCACTATTTTATTGCGACGAGGACGGGAAGATTCTCAACTGGATTTGCAATCTCATGTTAAGCGGCTGGATGGAGCGATCGCGCCTCTTGACAAAACTAACTCGATCGCTTCTCTCAGAGGCTTGGAAGGGGCTGGCAGTGCGGCTTATTTTGGCTGTTTCAACCAGTTAATCAAATCCTCAAAATTCCAATTTGAAGCCCGCCGCCGCCGTCCTCCAACCGATCCGGTTAATGCTTTGTTAAGTTTGGGCTATTCGCTGCTGCGACATGACGTTCAAAGCGCTGTAAATATTGTAGGGTTTGACCCTTATTTAGGATACTTGCATTTGGAACGCTACGGTCGCCCTTCTTTGGCTTTGGATCTGATGGAAGAGTTTCGACCTTTGGTTGTGGATGTGCTGGTGTTTTCTGCTGTAAATAAGGGACAGTTGAGTCCTGATGATTTTATAACTGAACCGTTGAGTGGGGCTGTTTCTTTGACTAAGGATGGGTTGAAAATTTTTCTGCGCCTGTACGAAGAAAAGAAGCAATCTAAATTTAAGCATCCGGTGATGGGTACTCAGCATACTTACCAAGAAGCTTTTGAAATTCAGGGGCGGCTGTTGGCGAAGTATTTGATGGGGGAAATTGACAAATATCCGCCTTTGGTAATCAGATAAGAGCGATCGCGGAGGTTTATTATGTATTTTGTTGTGAGTTACGATGTTTCCGATGACAAGCGGCGGACTAAGATACACAGCATTCTCAAGTCTTACGGGCAGTGGGTACAGTACAGTATTTTTGAGTGCGAGCTGACTCCGACTCAGTATGCTAAGTTGCGATCGCGCTTGAGTAAGCTCCTTAAGTGCGATCGAGATAATATCCGCTTCTATTCTCTGTGCGCTTGCTGTCAGGGTAAGGTCGAACGGATTGGTGGAGATCCTCCGAGGGACAATACGGTGTTTTTTGTTTGAGAGGCTGGTTTGGAGGGTTTGCAGAGAGGAGTCGCGGGGCTCCTCTTTTGTATTTTGCGACGATGGGTAGGTGTAAAAAAGCGCGCCTGAAAAAAAGTGGCTGGATTCTATGAGGGATAAGGGGTTGAGCCTGTCTGGAGTCAAAATCGATCGTCGCAAACGCTGAAATGGTTACTGGGAAATGATTTCAGAGATTTTGGGCGGTAGCCCCTTGACAACCCAGAGGCTGAAATGATACTTTTAGTTTAGGTAATCGCAAACGAACCTTGAAAACCAAATAGAGTAAGGCTTCCAGAAACCTGCTATTGCAATCAACCTAAACCCCTACCAGGGATTGAAACGTGTTGATAAGGATGGAAATGTTCAGCGAGTCAAAATTAAATTGCAATCAACCTAAACCCCTACCAGGGATTGAAACAGCATCAGAATTCTTAACACATAATTCATTAGTATCATTGCAATCAACCTAAACCCCTACCAGGGATTGAAACTACAATCCAGTCAAATCCTCTTTGATAATCCTTAATATTGCAATCAACCTAAACCCCTACCAGGGATTGAAACAAACTGATGAAGCAAAAGAAGGATTAGCAAATTATGGAATTGCAATCAACCTAAACCCCTACCAGGGATTGAAACAAGTATTGTGTTTCTAGTGAATCGGGTGCTAAAAATTGCAATCAACCTAAACCCCTACCAGGGATTGAAACGGTAAATTTTTGGGATTGCCTCTGGCAAACTACCGATTGCAATCAACCTAAACCCCTACCAGGGATTGAAACGAATCATAGGCAATCCCAGACTTATCCTCCGACAATTGCAATCAACCTAAACCCCTACCAGGGATTGAAACATATTAATACCTTGAGAAGGCACAAAACTTGTTAATTGCAATCAACCTAAACCCCTACCAGGGATTGAAACGAAGGATATTCGGCGATTGCATTCACTGCTAAATAAGAATTGCAATCAACCTAAACCCCTACCAGGGATTGAAACTTGCCTGTTTTCCACTGAAATATTGTGCCTTCTTATTGCAATCAACCTAAACCCCTACCAGGGATTGAAACAGCCTCGATAGAATAGCCCATATTATTTTACTCCTAGATTGCAATCAACCTAAACCCCTACCAGGGATTGAAACATGCCGATGCGTCGGCTTTCAGGGCCAGCCCTGCCGCGTAGGTTGTAGATTGCAATCAACCTAAACCCCTACCAGGGATTGAAACAAATCAACACTCATAAGGTCGGCAATTCTAAATGCATTGCAATCAACCTAAACCCCTACCAGGGATTGAAACAATGATGATGCGATTAGCTTAAGCTATGTCTACATTGCAATCAACCTAAACCCCTACCAGGGATTGAAACCAGAGTAGTGCCTCGGCTGCTGCTGTTTCACCATAAAAAATTGCAATCAACCTAAACCCCTACCAGGGATTGAAACCTAAGGATTCGGATCGCCTGTGGGCATACCTTGAATTGCAATCAACCTAAACCCCTACCAGGGATTGAAACGGAGGATTCCACACTCCAAAATTATAACTGCCACCATTGCAATCAACCTAAACCCCTACCAGGGATTGAAACAAGGTATAAACAGTGCTTATGCCTGCATCAGGTGAATTGCAATCAACCTAAACCCCTACCAGGGATTGAAACTTTAAATAGCTTGAATTGCCTGCCACACAAAGATAAATTGCAATCAACCTAAACCCCTACCAGGGATTGAAACTAAGAAAACCAATTCTAGCCTTTGCCTCTGTTCTTCAATTGCAATCAACCTAAACCCCTACCAGGGATTGAAACAATAATGGTGTTGCAGTATCCTAACTAGGGATTATGATTGCAATCAACCTAAACCCCTACCAGGGATTGAAACCCCGACTTTTGCCGCGTTGCCTGCAATTGTTTGAATTGCAATCAACCTAAACCCCTACCAGGGATTGAAACCTCGCTCTTCTGTTCCGGCTGTTTGTGCGTCGGTGGATTGCAATCAACCTAAACCCCTACCAGGGATTGAAACCTCCAAAGTTTGCTAATTCTTCCTCGGCTTCATCTTCATCATTGCAATCAACCTAAACCCCTACCAGGGATTGAAACAGAGGAAAGTCAGCCAGCGATCGGGCTGAAATGATTGCAATCAACCTAAACCCCTACCAGGGATTGAAACGTGGCATTGCTTCGGCTAACATCACTACTAGCAATTGCAATCAACCTAAACCCCTACCAGGGATTGAAACTGGGATGTGTAAGCAGACGGGGGTTTAATGCCGTATTGCAATCAACCTAAACCCCTACCAGGGATTGAAACCGCTATATTCCACAGTAATCATTCTTCCTCGTCTATTGCAATCAACCTAAACCCCTACCAGGGATTGAAACGCGATCGCTCCCTCTCAGGAATGATTGTTTGGGTATTGCAATCAACCTAAACCCCTACCAGGGATTGAAACGATTGACTGGATAAATCATCCCCTCGTGTTCCTTTAACATTGCAATCAACCTAAACCCCTACCAGGGATTGAAACATAATATAGGTAGTTCAACAAATTAGCTAGGTGTATTGCAATCAACCTAAACCCCTACCAGGGATTGAAACCTTCCATCCAGTCGCTCACCAGATTTCCTCCTTAATTGCAATCAACCTAAACCCCTACCAGGGATTGAAACCCAAAACTCGCGATCGAGCTTCTGGCGATAATATTGCAATCAACCTAAACCCCTACCAGGGATTGAAACAACCAAGTGCTAGGATTAATGAATCAGTAGGTAATTGCAATCAACCTAAACCCCTACCAGGGATTGAAACTTGGCTAGGAGACAGGGTTATTTGCCTCGATCGCACATTGCAATCAACCTAAACCCCTACCAGGGATTGAAACATGATGTAGGGGCAAATTAGCTGTTACTTATAAATTGCAATCAACCTAAACCCCTACCAGGGATTGAAACTTGATTCTTCAACAACTGACTTAGCTGCTAAAGATTGCAATCAACCTAAACCCCTACCAGGGATTGAAACCTGGAGTCGGTGCCGGCTTCCCCTATGCCGGAAATATTGCAATCAACCTAAACCCCTACCAGGGATTGAAACACTCCAGCAGTAGCAGATTCTAGAAATGTTGGGATTGCAATCAACCTAAACCCCTACCAGGGATTGAAACTCATTAAATGCAGTTGCACAAAATACGACACTAATTGCAATCAACCTAAACCCCTACCAGGGATTGAAACTCAGTTCCCTACTTGATTTCTTTGGACGAATCAGATTGCAATCAACCTAAACCCCTACCAGGGATTGAAACTTGAGTGGCGCGACGGCGTGAGAGTTTTACCCCGTATTGCAATCAACCTAAACCCCTACCAGGGATTGAAACACCTGTAAAAGATAGCGTTAAAGCCGCGTTTATCGATTGCAATCAACCTAAACCCCTACCAGGGATTGAAACCCGCTACTTGCTCTGTGGATACTTGAACTGTTGGATTGCAATCAACCTAAACCCCTACCAGGGATTGAAACACAGATACTTGAGCCATAATGTGCCAACCTGAAAATTGCAATCAACCTAAACCCCTACCAGGGATTGAAACACTTATTCCATACAAATTAAATCAATACGGACTAGGGCATTGCAATCAACCTAAACCCCTACCAGGGATTGAAACAAGTGCAGCAATTGCTTGCAGAATAGGCTTAAAGGATTGCAATCAACCTAAACCCCTACCAGGGATTGAAACCTTTACGATAACCCACTGAATAGTAGAATGCTGAAATTGCAATCAACCTAAACCCCTACCAGGGATTGAAACCAGAAGGATTAGCCCAATCTGCACTATTTTCAGAATTGCAATCAACCTAAACCCCTACCAGGGATTGAAACGTTGACGATATAATGTTCCCCATAAAATTCCCATCCCATTGCAATCAACCTAAACCCCTACCAGGGATTGAAACAGAATGTTCAAGCATTTTCGCGCAATCTCTACTCCAATTGCAATCAACCTAAACCCCTACCAGGGATTGAAACATTCGTCTTGGAATTGCCTGAAGAGGCGGGGGCAACAGAAAATTGCAATCAACCTAAACCCCTACCAGGGATTGAAACAATCAAAGTAGATAATGCTTTGTTTATTGCTAACCTTTATTATTGCAATCAACCTAAACCCCTACCAGGGATTGAAACCCAGTATTGACCCATTCTATTATCTTTTCTTGAATTGCAATCAACCTAAACCCCTACCAGGGATTGAAACTACCTTTCTCTACTTCAGAATGAATAGTAAAAGATTGCAATCAACCTAAACCCCTACCAGGGATTGAAACTGTTAGCATCTCCCCTCTATCTGTCTTGTACTGTACTATTGCAATCAACCTAAACCCCTACCAGGGATTGAAACCTAGCTGTTAGATATAGCTTACTAACTAAATTATGATTGCAATCAACCTAAACCCCTACCAGGGATTGAAACGACGCGAGAGAGAAATACTGCCCCGCCGCTCAATATTGCAATCAACCTAAACCCCTACCAGGGATTGAAACCCAATTCCCGAGAGTTAGTAAAACTTTTCATCTTATTGCAATCAACCTAAACCCCTACCAGGGATTGAAACAAGTTAGTCAACGCTTACTGAAGGTGTGATTTGAATTGCAATCAACCTAAACCCCTACCAGGGATTGAAACCTCGCTCAGTTGCGCCTCCCGGTTGTGCGGCTGTATTGCAATCAACCTAAACCCCTACCAGGGATTGAAACTTTTATCAGATGGAGTCCACTCCGCGCCACACTTATTGCAATCAACCTAAACCCCTACCAGGGATTGAAACCAAATAAGACATCATTCCTTCCTCTTTGTCTTGCCATTGCAATCAACCTAAACCCCTACCAGGGATTGAAACTTTTTCTCAAGCCAATTTAGCTTGAATGGATCATCAGGCAAATTGCAATCAACCTAAACCCCTACCAGGGATTGAAACGTACCCAAAGTTGAGCCGATTTATCAGAATATTGATTGCAATCAACCTAAACCCCTACCAGGGATTGAAACAGCGGCAAGAAGAGATCGAGCAAATAAAATCCCAATTGCAATCAACCTAAACCCCTACCAGGGATTGAAACGTAAGAAACTGGGCGGACTATATTAAAGTAGCTTCCGAATTGCAATCAACCTAAACCCCTACCAGGGATTGAAACATCAAGAAAACCATAACCCCAGTAACCAGCGTGAGAGGAGTCATTGCAATCAACCTAAACCCCTACCAGGGATTGAAACAGCTCCTTAACTAAGACAATAACTTCCGTATCTAACATTGCAATCAACCTAAACCCCTACCAGGGATTGAAACTCTTTTGTACTCTAACCAAAGGAGAACATATTCCATTGCAATCAACCTAAACCCCTACCAGGGATTGAAACACTAGATGAACTAACCTACAGATGTAAGGGTGAGATTGCAATCAACCTAAACCCCTACCAGGGATTGAAACCATCTATATATATATGTATCTGTCTGTATCTCCTATTGCAATCAACCTAAACCCCTACCAGGGATTGAAACGCATAGGCTAAGCAGGGATAAAATCGGCAGTTCCATTGCAATCAACCTAAACCCCTACCAGGGATTGAAACCAATCTCAAAGGTGCGCGTCGGGATTCTGATTTGCATTGCAATCAACCTAAACCCCTACCAGGGATTGAAACCCGGCTATTATAGGGCTTTCTACTGTAGTGCTAAATTGCAATCAACCTAAACCCCTACCAGGGATTGAAACATAGTAACAGAGTTAGAAAAAGTTTTACTTCCAGCAATTGCAATCAACCTAAACCCCTACCAGGGATTGAAACGTAGTCAATGTCAATAAAGTAACAGCACTGCGACATTGCAATCAACCTAAACCCCTACCAGGGATTGAAACAGATAAAGTTGGCGTTACTGAGCGCACTCGATCGGAATTGCAATCAACCTAAACCCCTACCAGGGATTGAAACTTACCAAATATCAATACTGAGGGAAAAACTAATCAGCATTGCAATCAACCTAAACCCCTACCAGGGATTGAAACTCCCAGACTTGCTTGACGTACTTGGCAAATTTCATTGCAATCAACCTAAACCCCTACCAGGGATTGAAACATCTAAATTGGCAGATATAGCTACTGGCAATGCTTTAAATTGCAATCAACCTAAACCCCTACCAGGGATTGAAACTCTTTTTTTCAGCCTTTTTGCAATTTCTGTAATATTGCAATCAACCTAAACCCCTACCAGGGATTGAAACTCTTCTTACGGTAGCCTCACTTAGAATAAGGCTACATTGCAATCAACCTAAACCCCTACCAGGGATTGAAACAGGCAAAACAACCTGATACAAGCACTGAAAATAGTTTCATTGCAATCAACCTAAACCCCTACCAGGGATTGAAACAAGTATGGAATCACAAAAGGAATCGTGGTTTCCCATTGCAATCAACCTAAACCCCTACCAGGGATTGAAACTCTTCCCGAAAGATGGGCAAAACGCCTATGGAAACCATTGCAATCAACCTAAACCCCTACCAGGGATTGAAACTTACGATCACGAAAAATAAAGAAATGCCCTTTTGCATTGCAATCAACCTAAACCCCTACCAGGGATTGAAACTGCGTGTGTACAATTCTAAATCTTCTAGAACACTGTATTGCAATCAACCTAAACCCCTACCAGGGATTGAAACCATTAATGCGACGACTGTGATTTGCGTTAGCTACGATTGCAATCAACCTAAACCCCTACCAGGGATTGAAACATAATCTGACAATGCGGAACAAGTAGGCGTATCAAATTGCAATCAACCTAAACCCCTACCAGGGATTGAAACAGGTACAAGATTTATTTCGTGACCAAGTAAATCCTGAATGTACAACAGATTGCAATCAACCTAAACCCCTACCAGGGATTGAAACGACAGCCAAGAACCCACGGACGCTGAGTAATGAGATTGCAATCAACCTAAACCCCTACCAGGGATTGAAACTAAAAATTTTACGACTAAGAAGAAAGAAATAGAAATTGCAATCAACCTAAACCCCTATCAGGGATTGAAACGCCCAAACTACAAAATAATTGGCTCAAAAAAAGATTTCTCCTCACTCTTTTTATCCCCTCCAATAACCTCAAGCAATCGATCGACTCCACACCTCCAAGTAAAATTTTCAGCCACAAAAGCCGGGCCCGCAACCCGAGCTCTCGCAGCGATTCCAGGCTGCTCGATCGCCCTTCGCATCAAATCAGTCAAATGCTCCCACTCAGGAGCTAAGATAAATAAAGTTTCCCCCTCACTCACCACAGCCGTAAATTTACTCTCAATCTGCAGTGCAAAGTCCGATCGCGTAAAATCATCCGTAGGGCCGCCCGCCGTGCAAATAACCGGCAAACCGCAAGCCGCAGCTTCCAACACGGGCAGATTAAAACCTTCTGCCAAATACGGAGAAACATAAGCATCGGCTGCTTGGTAAAACTCTGCTATTTGAGCAAAAGATAGCTGATTGCCAGTATAAATTAATCTCGGTAAAACCCTCGCTCTTTCCGCATCGCTGAGCACAACTCGGCAGGCTTCAGCAATCTCATCTCTCGATGGATAAAGCAGTTCAGAACCTTTTAAAACTAATCTGGCATCTGGATATTTGTCAACTACCGCAGCGAAGGCTTTTAATAAAGGGCGAATACCTTTGCGATCCGTTTGCCCTCCGATGTTTAAAAATATAAAATAGTTTGACCAGCCGAAAGTTTGGCGTAGCGATTGACGCCGATCGCCCGCAGCAGGATAATAAATCTGAGGATCGACTCCCAAAGGTACAACGGCAATGCGATCGGCCTCAACACCGCTGCGAATTAAGCCGGCTTTTGACCAAGCCGACGGTGTAATAATTTTTACTTCTGAATTAACCCGAGTTTGGGCGATCGACTTAACCTCCATCGCCTGCAATACTGTACTGGTAACAATCCCCCATTCTGTCGCTGCAAATACCCAAGTTGCGGCGCTGCTGGATGCCGAGAAGTCCCACGGGCAGTACATTCGCAAGGTAACATCCGCTGACTGATTTACCACAGGGCTCCTAATGCTGCGGAGTAAAGTTTCATTTCGGCGATCGAACAAACTAATTTTCGTCTCCCAAGCTGGGTCAATATAGGGCATATCGCGGTGGAAAAGCTCTATTTGTCCTCGCGGGCGAGCGAGCATTTCCAGCAGTTGAAATTGATTGGCTACGCAATAGGAATGATAAATAAAACGCCAGCCTTCAACAATAATCTGCAATTCACAACTCCCGCTTTTGGAATTAAAAATTAACCTAATAATCAAAAAATGGTAATTAGCAACTAGCAAGCATAAATTACCAATTACCAATTACCAATTACCAATTACCAGAAATAATTGGTTTAAAGCCCCAAGCCTGATCGGGAGAAATTAAAAGAAGACTGTTCATTACTCCAATCCTCTTCCTTCCAGGTAGATGTCGCCCCGCGTGCGGTCAACCTCAACAATTGCTGCAGACCTAGGATTTACTGCTGTAACCTTCCAGGTAGATGTCGCCCCGCGTGCGGTCAACTGTCAACTGTCAACTGTCAACTGAACAATTCCTTACTTGATCACTTGCCAATCCATAATCCGCCACTGTCCCTCTTGACGGATCAAGTCGTAGCGCACCCGCAGGTTTTCGTTGCGGGAAGAAACGAGTTGAGAACGATCGAACACTTCGGCTTTTTCTGATACTTGGGCTTCTACTTGGGCGCGATCGGGATTAGTCGGATTTGTCGTAACTCCATTAACTTGCAGCTTGTGTATATAACGCTGGTGAGCGTTGTTTCGCTGTTGAGCTTCTGCCATTAATTGCCAGCGAGACAAAGCGGGTTCTGTGAGAACTTGCTTTAATTCTTCGACTGTGTGCTTAGGGCCCAAAGCCGCTGCTTTCGCCGACAGCCAGCTTTGAACTAAGTCTCTTGCTGCTGTCTCAGTCATTGCTCCCGACGCCGCGGCGATCGGCTCTGGAGCCACGGAAACAGTGGGGATTTCTATCGGCGGTGCTTCCAGCCCGACGAGGGGCTCTGGCTCTTTTGGTGACAGGGCTTGTATCGCGCTCGCCAACAGACTGAGTATTAACCACAGAAGTAACAGGCTCAGGACACCTGCGACTAGAAACAGAGCCAGCCTGTTTCGAGGCATGGACTTGACTTGGGCAGAAATTTCTGTTGCCTTGGTGCGCGCCCGATCGACCAAATCCCCTGTTAGCGCCTTGCCCGTTGCTCCGCTGCGCCCTGAATGTTGGCGCCTGCGGGCTTTGGAAGTTGAGTCTGCGGGCTGTCCCGCCGTACCTGTCGGGAGAGAGACGGCGGCCTCCAGGCTGGGCCCGGCCGCAGTTGCCTGGAATTTCGGGCCCGAGGCTGCGGTTGCGGCGTCGGTTGGTACGGGGGTCAAGGTGACGGTACTGGCTCCCTGCTTGGTGGGTTGTGGGGGTACTGCTGCGGGCGATCTGCCTGCTGCAGGTTGCAGTCGCGCCGCCGGCTTGCCTGAGCGTGGCTGCACAACGACCCATTCGTTGGCGGTTTCTGCGTCCTGTGGCAAAGCTTCTAGGTAAGCTTGTACTTTCGGGTCGGCAAAGTAATCTTTCAACGATACTGACTGGTTGGCCAAGTCGCGGAAATGCGGAAACACCTCTTCTTGTAGCCAGTGTTCGGCGTACAAGCACAGTCCGGGCAACAAATCGGGAGAATCTTGGGAATGTTCGCGAATGAAGGCGAGGGGTTCTTTTTCCGAACTGAGTTCGAGGGCTCTGCTGGCTTCTTCTGTCTGGCCCAGCAGCAAGGAACAAACGGCTTTTTCTAGGTGAACGTCTTGGCGGCGACCGAGCTGCATCAGCATCAGCTTTGCCCGACGGATCATCGATGGCTGTCTGGCGGCAAATCCTTGGGCTAACAGGGTGTAGACCGAGAGGTAAGTGGCGACTGCGGAGGGGCGGCCGGCTTCGGCTTCAAATAGGGTCTGCTGCTCGCTGCTGGTTAGGTGTTTACGCATTTGCTGCACGAACCGGAGGAAGTCTTCTATTCCTAAACCCGATCTATCGTCTCCCGAACCGTCGATACCGCCTCGTTCTTGAAGCATTTCTCGCAGGATTTCCAGTCCCTTGCGACGCTCGGCGACTTTTTCTTCGGGGAGGGATAGTAGCTCTAAAATGTTGTACGGACGGAGTTTGTATCTGTCGGCTTGCATTTCACCCCTCACGCTTGCAAATAGGCCCTCAAGCAGCAGCAATTCTTGACCTGCTTCTAATGATTTTGCGGCATTTTCGTACTGACCTTGCTGCCACTGTTCGCGGCCGAGTTCTAGACAGGCAAGGCTGACAGTTAAAACTATATCTGGCCTCACGAGCTGGGGATCGCCGAAACGACCTTCTGCGATCGCTATGCTGCCATTGTTAAGATACGGGCGACCCAGCTTCTGTACGAGTTCGTATTCCCCCAGTTCTTGCAGTATGAGCAGGGCTCCTACGAATTGGTTGTCATCGATTTCAATACTTGGAGTGTGGGGGTCGGGAGCAGCCTCTAAAGGCTTGGACTCTGGCGGAGCGGTTTCTCCTGCGTCTTGCAGAAAGGTGGCCGTGCCTGCTGAGGTTTTCGACCTCTGGTGCTTGGCTTCCTGTGCGGCTTCCGACTCTCGATCGTAAGTTTTGGCTAAAAAACTGGCATCGTAAGCTTTGCGCTCGTCTGAGTCTGACAGAACGGCGCAGGCTTCATCGAGCAATTGTTTGCGGGCCACGATCGCAACTTCGGAATACTCCCTGCGCGGAAGCTGTAAAGTTCGATCGCGGTGAGCCTGCTGCAACTGTTCGGCAGTAGCTTGAATCGGTAGACCCAAAATCCGGTAGTAATCTAGTGGAATTAACATAAGTTAAAGAACTGTCCACTTCCCCAAAGCGCTAGCAACTGAATTAGCCTATCTTAAGTGAGATACTCCCGCAAACCAAATCAAAAATTCTGGTCTTGGCTTCCAACCGACCAATTCACGGTATGTTGGACTGACGGTAGAGATACTATGATTTTTTTCCCTCTACAGCGTTTTACAGTGAGGAAAATGGAAAGCCCACTGCCCGTCAGCTAAATGAGTTGTTGGACTCTTGAGCATTTTCGGGTTTGAGAGTAATGAAATTATATCATTTGTGTGCATGGGGTTTAGATGGGAGTTGGTTCTCCGAGTCCCGGTAATCCGCCCCGCCTGCCAAACTCATTTTAACAATTGGTGAACTGCAGCGGAGCAAGGGTGCGATCGTTTTCTGCTGCGGTTGTGTCCCATCTGGGTTTAAATTTAGATGTCTAGGAAGCCGATCGTCGGGTATTAATTATTTATGGTTCAGGAACGGATTTTACCGGTTTTTGACGCGCAAAGCGTAAACATTTCTCGGGATGAGGGCTTGATGCTCTACGAGGATATGGTCTTGGGGCGCTACTTTGAGGACAAGTGTGCTGAGATGTACTACCGGGGCAAAATGTTTGGTTTTGTCCACTTGTACAACGGTCAGGAAGCTGTCTCTACTGGCGTGATTCGATCGATGCGCCGGGATGACACCGATTACGTCAGCAGCACCTACCGCGATCACGTTCACGCTTTGAGCGCGGGCGTCCCGGCGCGGGAGGTAATGGCGGAGTTGTTCGGGAAGGAAACTGGTTGCTCGAAGGGCCGCGGCGGTTCGATGCACATGTTTTCGGCCGAACACCGACTGTTGGGAGGTTATGCTTTTGTGGCTGAGGGGATTCCTGTAGCTACGGGGGCGGCTTTTCAATCGAAGTACCGGCGCGAAGCTTTGGGGGATGAGAGTTCTGATGGCGTAACTGCTTGTTTTTTTGGCGATGGTGCTGCAAATAACGGGCAGTTTTTTGAGTGTTTGAATATGGCGGCTTTGTGGAAGTTGCCGATTCTTTATGTGGTGGAAAACAACAAATGGGCGATCGGCATGGCCCACGAGCGAGCTACTTCTGATCCCTTGATTTACAAGAAAGCTCATGCTTTTGGCATGGCTGGCTTCGAGGTTGACGGGATGGATGTTTTGGCGGTGCGGGAAGTCGCGAAGGAAGCTGTAGCGCGGGCGCGTGCGGGCGAAGGGCCGACTTTGATCGAGGCTTTGACTTATCGTTTTCGTGGCCATTCTTTGGCAGATCCTGATGAGTTGCGTTCTAAAGAAGAGAAGGAATATTGGTTCCCCCGCGATCCGATTAAGAAGTTGGCTGCTGATTTGATCGATCGAACTTTGGCAACTGCTGAAGAATTGAAAGAGATCGAAAATAAGATTCAAGCAGTAATTGATGATGCGGTAGATTTTGCGGAAAAAAGCGCCGAACCAGATCCGAGCGAATTGTATCGGTTTATCTATGCTGAAGATGAGTAATCTTTAGCAATAGTTTACCTACGGTTGCAGCCTACAGGTTTTAACCTGTGGCTGCACGAATTTCAAGCTAGAATTAAAGGAATAGTTTATAGACGAAAAGAGAGGCGACATGATAAATCTCGATCGCAATCTAAGTCAAATCACCAAAAATATGGGTGCAGTTCGAGTCAAAGTTAAGCTAACGAATGCAATTGATGAAGAGTTAGTCAAGAGAGGATTGCTCAATCCAAATCTGTTGCGCGTGTACGAAGCAGAAGCACTGATAGATACTGGTGCAGTACGCACAGCTATTCCTGTAGAAGTTTGCGAACACCTGGGTTTAAGAATTAGGAGTGAGGAAATAGCAAAATATGCTGATGGTAGACAAGAAGCTGTGGGATTGACCGGGCCTATTCTGATTGAAATAGAAGGGCGCGAGACGATTGAGGCAGCAATGGTTTTAGGCGATATAGTGCTAATCGGTCAAACTGTTTTAGAAACATTAGATTTGCTGGTAGATTGCAAGAATCAGCGTTTAGTTCCCAATCCTGAAAATCCCGAAAGGCCTGTATTGAGAGTTTAAATTAACTAAGCTATTTCACATTTAACCTGAATATTTGGGGCGCGCAGGATGCCCACCCAAAATAATTTTAAGGGTTTACAGATATTTTGGATGTGAATTATAAGTAATCGGACAGAATTAATTACATACACCTTGTTTACTGGGTAAGGCTTGTAGCCAAAATTTTGTTTAATTAATACTGTTCCACTACTTAATACCAACCTTATGGTTGGTTGGTAGCGTTATGTACGGGCTGTTACCAAGATTTACGCTACAACGAATCGCACTGTCCCTCGATTTTCATCTCTGGTGTGTTTGACCCAAGGCGCTTGAATTTGGCACACTTATTGCATTGCTGCATCAGTCTCAGGGATTTCTTAAGACGGTGGCGGCTGAGGTTGTAGGGAGAGGGCGATCGCTACATGACTCGTTTGAGCAAAAGCGCACTACGATGCGTTTGTGTTACATTTTTTTAGCTTATGTCCTATTCTTCGCAGACCTCGGCTTTACCTCAGTACAGGTTAAGGTTTGTCAAGGAGCCAAAAATCCCATCCTATGAGCGGGGTGGAAGTGTCAAATTCTATGAAGCCAAAACCATACAATCTAGATCGATCTGCACAGCATGGAATCAGTAATGTCAAGAAACTGCCAGAAGTTACAGTCTTATTCTGGATTATCAAGTTGCTAACGACGGGAATGGGCGAAACGACTTCAGATTACCTAGCTCATCAGATGAACCCAATTTTTGCGGTGGCTCTTGGAGGGAGTGGATTGGTCGTTGCGTTACTAATACAGTTTTCAGTACGTAGATATATTCCCTGGGTCTATTGGTTAGCTATCATTATGGTCGCTATCTTCGGCACGATGGTTGCTGATGCCATCCATGTCGGATTGGGTATTTCGTATCCCATATCAACCGCAGGATTTTCTGTGGTGCTTGGCATTATTTTTGCAGTTTGGTATATGAGCGAGAAAACGTTGTCTATTGAGCATATCTACACGTTTCGGCGCGAGTTATTTTACTGGGCAACGGTCATGGTTACGTTCGCGCTTGGCACAGCCGCAGGTGATATGACGGCATCAACTCTGAATTTGGGTTACTTCACGTCGGGCTTGCTGTTTGCCGTGCTGTTTGCTCTACCAGCCCTGGCATACTGGCGCTCAGGACTCAACGAGGTCGGGGCTTTTTGGCTCGCATATATCCTGACTAGGCCACTGGGCGCTTCATTCGCAGATTGGATAGGTAGATCTCAGGAGCTTGGCGGGGTTGGCTTTGGTACGGGGCGGATTAGCCTTGTCTTAGCTATTCTAATCGCTGGTGGAGTTGCTTATCTCACATACTCTAGCAAAGACAGTAAGATTGCTGGTGCAGTAAATACTAAATCTGAGTAGTTCTGCCTGTATCTATTCTCAGATGAAGACTGTAGAAAAGAAAGTCATACCAAATCCACTTTGGCATGACTTCTATCACCAATGCCAAAACATGAGCATAAAGCGAATTTGGTAAATCGGTAGGGTGTCTGTCATAAGCGAATTGGGTAAAAGACCTCTTGCATAAGTCTTTGATTGATACATAAACCGCAGATTTAAGGCAGATGCAGCACAGATTAACGCAGATATTTTCAGGCTCGTTTGCGATTTTTGCAAGAGGTTTATTAGAGATGTTGGTTAACCCGCCGCTACGGGATATGTATTATCGATGTTGTTAAAACTTTTGAGCCATCTCAAAATTCTAAACGATTTTCGGCACTGGCCGCAATCTTCCCGCTACTTCTACACTCGGCCAATTCGGATCGAATGTCAAATTTTCCAACGTTCCATCGCTGTGAATTACAAACGTATCCTCAATTTTTGCTCCCGACAAACTCGGGTTCCAAGCCACAGCCATATTTTCTGTCAAAATATCTGAAGTAGCTGGATTAGCCACAATTTCCCGTGCCAAATATCCGGTAGTTCCGCCTTGATGGTGTTCCGCAATTGCTTGAGGATACCCGTGTTGTTCGTAAGCAGTTTTAAGCGTATCATAAACCGCATTCAGCGATACTCCCGGCCGACACGAATTCAACGCAGCCACTTCAATTTCTCTGACTTGTCGGTGCAAGTCTGAATGCTTTTCCCCAAGAACGTCGAAACTGACAAATCTGGTTAAATTTGCATACAAACCCCATCCCCTCGCGCAAAATACTAACATTGCTTGTCGCCCAATTTGTTCGCCGGTTGCTGTGGCGTGACGGTACAGTGGCAAACGCCTTTCTCCAGCAACTAATGTCAGGGCTGGATGCAAACCTCTCGCCCACAATGCCTCTGCACCGGCTCCCGCTAGCTGATATTCTGTCCATGTAGGTTTTGCTGCGGAAAGTACCTCTGTCATCGCTTCGCTGGCTAAACGCCCGACTCGCCGATATCGCTCTAATTCACTTGACATCATTGTCTGTTTTCGAGACTGTAAAGATGCGATTATTGGGGTTTCTTTGGGATAAATTGGTCGATCGCTCATGACGTTACCGCCATCTGTTATTTCTTTCACAAAAGCTTCTCGCTGTGCAACATCTGCCCAAGGATAGATGTACATTTGAAAGTTGGCTGGAATTTCTTCGTCTTGCAGGCGCTGGGCTTCGATTTCATCGGTGAGAACCCAAGCGGTTTCGGCGGTGATTAAAAGTTCTGCAACTCCAGTTTCTGCGGTTAGCAATACTGTATGGGAACCGCCGGCTGTGGCCCAGGCAAACCAGTCTGTGCCTCGTAAGCGAAGGGCAATTGCTCCTGTTTCGGTTAAAGTTTGGCGGATGAATTCGAGTTTGCGATCGACTTCTTTGTTGAATGAGTTTATCATCGGCTTTATTGCATCTAAATTATATTTTTAGGGCGGGCGGGACACCCCACGAAGAAGGAAGAAAATCAATTATTTGAGTCAGGATTTCCTCAATCTAAAATCTAAAATCTAAAATCTAAAATTTACAAGAGATTGACGGATACGGCTTGCAATTCTTTAGCTTTTTCTTCGGGTAAAGCGTCGTTGGCAAACATTCCGGCGGCTAGTTCGGTTCCTGCTAGATATTTTAGCCGATCGCTCGATCGATAGGGCGGATAAAATTGCGCGTGCAAATGCGCTTCTGGGTGTGGTTTTCCGTCTGTGGGGCCTTGAAACCAAGCCATCAAATAAGGGAATTGGCGCTGCCACAAACCGTCATATTTGAGGGTGACTGTTTTTAAGGCTTTAGCGAGTGATTGACGCTGTTTTTCGGTAAGATCGATAAATGTAGCAGCGGGTGCGATCGGCGCAATCCACACTTCGTAGGGGTAGCGGGCGCAAGCGGGGACAAAGGCGATCGCCTCTTCATCTAAATAAATAATTCGCTGTTTGTCGGCAATCTCTTTTTGAATCAAATCTTGCAGCAAACCGCTGCTATTTTTTTGATAGTAAACCGATTGACATTCTAACATCCGCGCCGGCACTGGTGGCACGAAAGGATAAGCGTAAATTTGACCGTGGGGATGGTGCAAAGTTACTCCAACTTCGACGCCGCGATTTTCAAAAGGCAAGACGTATTGAATTTCGGGATTGCTGCCGATAACTGAAGTGCGATCAGCCCATACTTCTAACAGCAATTCTAAGTGAGATAACTCCAAAGCGCCGAGGGAAGCCTGGGGATCTTGAGTAAACACTACCACTTCGCAAATGCCGTGAGCGGGCAAAGTTTCCACAATATTTGCAGGTGCGTTTTTTGCCTGCAAAGTCATCGAGGGAAAGCGGTTGTCAAACACTGCTACGTCGTAATCTCCCTGCGGCAATTCTGTCGGAAATTTAGGGTTAATTGTAGCAGCCAGCGGGTTGTATTCCGGCGGCGGCATGAATGTTCTTCCCTGGCGGTGGCTGGCGTATGCTACCCATTCCCCCCGCAAAGGATGCCAGCGAAAATGCGGGTTTGCCTGTACGGGTTCGTTACTGGGACTTACTGCCACGATGCCTTCTGGGATTGGGTAGCGGCTGTAGAGTGTCAGCGGGCGGCCGTCTGGTTTTCGCAATATTTGGGAGTGCATTTTGGTAGGGGCGGGCGATTGCTTTTAATAGATTTTAGGATTATAACTTCGTGCTGTGATAATCCGCCCCTATCTAAAGTCGCAAATTATATAGATAAGTCAAGTTAGGAATGCGAATTTAAGCCGACAGTCCGGCAGGGGTTTAAACCCCTGCCGGACTGTGGGGCGATCGGTTTAACATTAAGCTAATGCCTTAAAGCTCATTTTCTTTAGTTGGCACCATTGCCATTGATATCGAAGTTTTCTATAATGGGAATTTCTGAAGGTGAGGAAGCTACGATTCGCAGGTTGATATCAACTATGATTTGATTTTTATCAACAACTACATTTGCTTTTTTTATTAAGAATTTTATTGGTAAACAATCGCCTGATTCAGGTTCGGGAGACGGCTGAGTTTTATATCCTGCGTCCTCCAGCCATTCACAAATCTTCCTCCAGTTTTCTACCTTTTCATCAGCTTTACCTACCAGATTTTTTACATATTGGTATAAAGTATTACAGAAATCTACCGCAATTCCCTTGGGGTTTTTACTGAGCCGTTCGGCAATTTCGGCGGGACTGTAGCCGCAGAGTAGACCCCGTAGATGTTGTTTCTCTGTAGGCGTGAGCCGCTTTCCCTTGGCGGATGCTAGGTCTGTGTAAAGAGTTTCTAAGTCCCAGTCGCGGGCAGCTTCGGGGAAGCGATCGTTAGAGGATGCCATTGCAGGGGATAGGTTTCTGGATTTTTTATAATCAAAGTCTAACACGATTCCTAATGCTTATTAGTTTCTTTGTTAAAGGTAGTTAGATTAGGATGAGGGAAAGCAGAATCGTGATTAATTTTACACAGGAAATTGTGGCAAGGCTCACTTCTTGCGAGGTACCGTTTTCTGCTCGACAGAGTTATCAACACAAACTCCTCATAATTAGGTATTTACCCGTAAATGTTTAACCACGAATACAAAAAAGAGGCACAAGATAGACTGCGCCGTGCAGTAGAAAAGTACCAAAGAGATTGTGAGTATTTACAAAATGCCGCTGGAAGTCTTTATCAAACGCGAGTCAATCGTGGGGTTGAGATTATCCAACTATGCGAAAATTACATTAACACGTTGGCCAATTCGCCAAAAGAGTTTAGCAAAGTCGTTACAAAACTGAAGTTTCAGCTCAAGGAAATTACTGGCAAAGATTGGGATCTAATCTATGCGGCTCATAACAGCAATGTAGCAGCAGCAGGTGGTGCAGGAGTCATGGCTGGAGCAGGAGTTGCCTGTTTTGGGCCAGCAGCAGCAATGGCAATTGCTACAACTTTTGGAACAGCCTCAACAGGTACTGCGATTGCTTCTCTTTCCGGTGCAGCCGCCGTTAATGCTGCTTTAGCTTGGTTAGGAGGTGGCGCTCTTACTGTGGGTGGTGGCGGTATGGTGGCTGGAAATGCACTGCTGGCACTAGCAGGGCCGATTGGCTGGGGGATTGGTGGTGTAGCTTTGGTTGGTAGTGCTTTTTGGACAAGTAACGAGAATGAAAAAATTGGTGACGAAGCCAACAACCGCGCTCTTGAAATTGAAGGTGACACAGCTAAAGTCAACATAACAAAGAAAGAAGTCAATCTTCTTGAGGGGGAAACTGTCAAACTAGCTAAGTTGATTCAAAGTGAACTGCAATACTTCAAGCAGAATGCACCTTTGAATTACCTGAATTTTAGCCAAGCTCTCAAACAAAGGCTGGGGACTTTAATCAATTCCATTACTTCCCTGAGCGAGTCTATTAAAAAGACCGTAGACCTGAAAATGTAATTATAATTTGGAGTGCAGCATTATCCTCTAGCAATTAGGGAGTAAGGCTGCTATTTTTTTAAACATGGAAAACAGAGAAGATAGACATCTAACAACTCAATTCGTTGCTGCAATAGTAGCAGAGGAAAATCTGCGCCATGCAGAACAGCTTACAAGGGAACTCAGTAAACAAGACCGAGCTTTTTTTGCAGCGGTCAGGGAGATTGATAAAGTTCGTGATTTTGTGGGTACTCCCGAAAACATTCTGGGAAACACAAGCACAAAACACGGTGAAATAGCTGAGCAAGTGGAAGTTGGTATTCGCAATGCAAAATCTCTTTTGAACTCCTCTGAAACTCGCGCTACTTTTGAAGGAGTGGGTAGAACAGCACCGGAAGATTATTTAATTGATGGTATTAAAGTACAGTCTAAATTTGTGAATGGGGTTGGCAATAATTTAGACCACGTTCTCGACCACATGAAGAAATACGAAAACTTTGGCAGAGATGGGTCATATTACCACATCCCTAAAAACCAATATGAAGTTATTGATAAAATATTGAAAGGGCAACAAGTCGAGGGAATAACAAGTCGTACTGCTCAAAAAATACAAGAAAAAGCTCAAGAAATAGAGCTGATGTCGGGTCGTCCTTTCAGTCAGACTGTTCAAGCTGGATCGTCTAACTATGAAGATGTGCAAATAGGCAAAGTTGACGATACCCTAGACCGCAAAGAGCATGAATTAAAGCAAGAACACAAAGAAATTAAGGATGGGATACGCTACGACGCTCAACCTACTTTGGCTGATTTTGGTAATGTTGCTGTTAAAGGCGCGGTTATTGGTGGTAGTATTCGATTTGCTACTAAGCTTTACGCTAAGTATAAGCAAGGTAAAAACGTTTTTAAGGGTGAGTTAACCCCCGAAGACTGGCAAGAAATTGGAATTGATACCGCAAAAGGAGCTGCACTTAGTGGTATATCGGCAACAGTTATTTATGGGTTAACGAATTTTACCCAAATGTCTGCACCTTTAGCTGGTGGTTTTGTTAGTGCAGGCTTGGAAGTTGCTAGTTTAGTCGGTAGTTTGAACCGAGGGGAAATTACGGCCGATCAATTCGTTGAATTAAGTTTATTTGCTTGTGCTGATTCAGCCATTGTTGCTGCTGGAGCTACTATCGGACAAGCTTTGATTCCGATTCCTGTTGTTGGCGCTGTCATTGGTGCGATCGCGGGTCGAATCGTAACTGGTTTTTGCAAGCAGTTATTGGGACAAGATACTCATCTTGCTCGACAAGTGGAACAATATTATCAACAGTCTCTGGCTAAAATTGACCGAGCTTACAAGGCAGCCGTTGCTAATCTTATTGCTACCTATGAACGACTAGGTAATTTAGCAGAAGCAGCTTTTGATCCTAACTTAAACCTCGAAGTGAGATTACAAGCTAGTATCGAATTAGCTGAAGCTTATGGCGTTTCTGATTCCAAGATTATTCACAATGTAGATGAGCTTGACTCTTTTATGCTGAGTTAATCGAATAAAATATTAGGAAATCATCGGGAATTTTTAACGCAGATTTAGTATAAGGTGCGCTTCGGCGCACCCTACAGAATTAGATCGAAGTTTTTACTCGTGCAACTTCAACAGCGGTTCAATCTGCTGCCTTTGAAACTGCAATTCATCCGCCAAAGGCTGGTAAATTTCTCGATCGCCCGATTCATTGCAATAATCCCACAAACCATTGTAACAGTGCCTGTCGTCGTCCCAACCCGGATGGTTGACAATCGGATACAAGCAGATTCCCTCTATCGGAACTCCTGCTTTCATCGCCGCCACTACCTCAGTGCACACATAATTAAACCAGACAGGTCTAAAATCGTCTTCAGTACCCGTTTCGGCTATGAATAAGGGGCGACGGTAGCGCTCAAACACTTCTTGCAGCAGTTCGCGAAACGGGCGGTACAGCTTGTCTGTGTATTTCATCGGATCTTCATTGTGAATCCACTGATTGCGATCGTAATAATTCACCCCAATAATATCGAGATATTTTTCCTTGCCGCCGAGTTCCGGGCGAAAACGTCCCGCTAACATATCCCAAGCTTGATATTGAGATAAGCGATAACCTTCCGCTGCGTCCCGATCCTCCGGTTTATCAGGATCGGCAATAATGTTAATTGTGGGATCGATTTGAACGATGCGAGTGCTGGGATTGACTTCCCAAACTGATTCTATCCCTGCGATCGCTGCTTTAATCAACTGGATTTTGAGCTCGTCTCCCCGCCCTTTGGCAAACGGATTGATGTAGGCGACATCGCCGCCGGCCCAAGCAATAAATGAAATTTCATTGACAGGTGTTACAAAAGGTGTTTGGTCGGTTTCGTTCGCCAGCACTTCCATAAAAGCGCGCACCATGTTTGCAAACCTGGACACAAATTCGGGACTGAAAATATCAATATCGTCAGGCCAGCCGTAGTGAAACAAATCCCAAATTACCTGCATTTTCATGTCGCGGGCTGCCCGGATGATGGGCAGGGAACTGGAAAAATCGTATTTTCCGGGCGACTGTTCGATTAAGTGCCAGCGGAGGCCTTCGCGGACTGTGTAAATGCCTTGCTCTTGCAAGCGTTGGTAGTCTGCTGCTGCAAATTTATCGTGACCGGTGGCGGCTGTGACATCGAGGCGTTTTCCAGATTGCACTCTGTGGGTGGAACATTCAAATCCGCCCATGAAAAAACTTTGAAACATGATTAAACAGTTGACAGTTGACAGTTGACAGCGAGGTTTTAAGGTTCGTAGTAGGGACTTTAGTCCTTAAATATTCCTAAAAAAGGACTTGCATTCCTCACTACAAACGGTATTTTGGTTTGTAGTGAGGACTTCAATCCTTTCGGATCTTTAAGAAAGGACTTGCATTCCTCACTACAAACTAAATTTTGGTTTGTAGTGTATTTAGCATTGAGTAATAGCTTGGGGCTGTGAACTTTCTTCGGGAATATCCCAGCCGAGAGTTGCCGCAGCCATCACCTCTAGGGGAAACTTGGGAGTGCGATCGGCATACAGCAAACCGTTAGCTTCTTGGAAAGTATCGGTTAACTGCGTGTAACAAAATCCGCTGAACATTTCCACTCGGTTTACCACCTGCAACAGCGCGGTGTAGCGCTTTTGCAGTTCCTTCGTGTCCGAAGCGCGCACGTAGCCCCAAACTCTGTAAAAATCAGGGTTTTCGCGACCGGCGCAGGCGATACCACCGAATTCTGTCAGCATCATCGGCTGTCCTTGGTGCGGGTGGCCGTCGAGGGTGAGGACTCGCCCGCCGGGACGCCCGCGATCGAACAAATCGGCTAGCTGGACTTCGGGCCCGTAGCGCTTGGCTAGGGTTTGCGGATTGTTGTCGTAGTCGTGAATCGCCAGAATGTCGGTATCGATGCTTTCCCAGCCGTCGTTACCGATGACGGGGCGAGTCGGATCGAGGGTTTTGGTCAAGAAATACAGCGCTTGCACGTAGTTGCGGTGGGCTGCTGCTTCGACTAAATTCGGAACTCCCCAGGATTCGTTGAACGGCACCCAGACTACGATACAGGGGTGGCTGGCGTCGCGGTCGATGACTTCCGTCCACTCCTGCGTCAGTCGTTGAACGGCTTTGGGAGTGAAGCGGTAGGCGCTGGGCATTTCTTCCCAAACTAGGAGTCCCAGCACGTCCGCCCAGTACAAAAATCGCGGGTCTTCGATTTTTTGGTGTTTGCGGACGCCGTTGAAACCCATTGCTTTGACTAATTCGACATCGTGGCGCAAAGCTTCGTCGGAAGGGGCAGTCATCATGGTGTCGGGCCAGTAACCTTGGTCGAGCACCAGTCGCAAATAGTAGGGGCGGCCGTTTAGCATGAAGCGATCGCGCTGGATGCTGACAGTCCGCATGGCGGTGTAGGATTTAATCTCGTCGAGTAGTTTCCCGTCTGCCCATAACTGCACTTGAGCGTTAATTAGCGTCGGCTTTTCGGGACTCCACAGCAGTTCGTTGCGGTAGTCGTCGATACCGGGGTCTGAGAGGGCGATGCGGCGGTGGATTTCACCGTTGATGACTTCGTAGGTGTCGTTGACCAGCAGCATACAGCCGATCGACAGTTTAACTTTAATCTGAATTCCCGACTGGCGATCGCCCGTGACAAACGCTTCAAAACCGATTTCCCAGCGTTCAAACTGCGGAGTCCAGCGGATGCGCTCAATATAAGTGCGAGGCACGAATTCTACCCATACAGTCTGCCAAATGCCGGTCGTGCGCGGATACCAAATACTGTGTGGCTCTATTTGCCAGTCTTGCTTGCCGCGCGGTTGCTCCAAATCTTGCGGGTCGTCGTGGGCCCAGACTGTAACCCGCTGCGGCCCGCTGAGGTTCAAAACTGCTGTAATGTCTGCCGTGAATGGAGTGTGTCCGCCTTCGTGTTCGATGACAAACTGACCGTTCACCCAGACGCGGGCGCGGTAGTCTACTGCCCCGAAGTGCAGCAGCACTCTTCCTTCTGCGTGGGGTACGTCAAATTCGCGCTCGTACCAGCAGTTGGCGTGAAAATTCGTGTCGCCGATCCCGCTTTTTGCCGATTCAGGAGCAAACGGCACTTCTATAGTGTGAGTCCACTCAGAAATATCGATCGGCTGCACGCACACTCCCGCGTCGTCGTAAGCAAACCTCCACTGACCGTTAAGACAAATCCAGTTACTGCGGCGCAATTGGGGGCGCGGATAACCTGTTTTCCGCCCTTGAACAGTTACCTTGTTGTCAACAGTTGCAGACTCTTCAATATCGCAATTTTCTAGTTCTCTACCTAACCAGCTCATCGGCACATCTACCCGAAGTTATATTTATACGTTAGCGACTATTGCCCCGACTTGGAGAAGTTTTTTGCTAATTAATTTGCAAAAGTTCTGCATTTTAAAACAGCCTCATCTGAAAGCTCTCTTATGTTCAAGTCATTAGTCATTAGTCATTAGTCATTAGTCATTACTCAGAAGCCATAGTCAGGAAATTTTTTAGGTCGTAGTCTCAAACCCTTGATTTTTCCTTGACCGCTCGATTACCCAATCGCCCTGAAACCAATATTCTAGCGTTGCCCATCAAAAACTGTCCAAAGTTTTGAGGAGGAAGAAAGATTTTCCTCTGGGACCCTCGGATCATGGGACACTCTTCCCAACTCACAACTCTAGTTTAGCTGGCAACACTTTGCAAACCTGCTAAAGGTTCAGTTTGGTCACTTTTGAGGTTAACTTCTTCCGAAGGTGGCAAACACTGAAATATTTGTTCTAGTCCCGTGAGTTCAAAGAGCATTCTAACTTGTTGGCTCATGGCAGATATCAAAAGTATACAGGCGCTGTCTCTCACTAATTTCACGATCGCCACTACAGCCATTAACTCCGAATTTTTCAAAAAATTAATTTTTGAGAAATCGAGCATAAGAATTTTGCCACCACTGTCAATTAGGCGCTCTATTTCTTTATGGAAATGCGGAAATTGAGCAGTTTGCAAAATCTCATGAGACAAAACAATTTTAACTATAACTCTCATTTTCACCTCAACACTTGTTTGAATTGTTAAATAAATTTTGATCCAAACCTAGTATGGTGATCCATGCCTACCTTACGTTTTTAGCGAGCGCAGTAGGTGGCGCACGGATCACCAGACATTTTGACCCCTACAAATTCACAAATTCCAGCTACTTGCTACCAGATTTACCGTTGCCATTGCCGTTGCCCTTGCCGTTGACAGCAGCGACTTCTAGAGAAGCTGCGGCTGGGCGATCAACCACTGCATCCGAGGAGCTTACATTAGAAGGAGAACCGTTAACATTCGCCGCCAATTCAATCACCGGCTTGGTAGTAATTTTAGTGTAAGTTGTCAGAGCTTGAGCGACCACTTGATCCATGTTGTAATACTTGTAAGTCGCCAGCCTTCCCACGAAAGCTACTCCCGGAGTTGCATCAGCCAAAGCCTTATATTTCTTGTAAATTTCGGCATTTTCTGGACGCGGAACCGGGTAGTAAGGGTCTCCCTCAGCTTGGGGGTATTCGTAGACAATGCTAGTTTTTTGATGCTCTTGTCCGGTGAGGTATTTAAACTCCGTGCAGCGAGTATATAAATGCTCGTTGGGGTAATTTACGACCGGTGCTTTTTGGTGTACGGGTACGTTCAGTGTTTCGTGCTTGAATTCCAAGGAACGGTAAGGAAGTTTGCCGTAGCAATAATTGAAATAGGTATCGACCGGCCCGGTGTAAATCATTTCTCCGTAAGGGATAAAACCCTCAATTTCCCGGTAGTCGGTATTCAGCATCACCTTGATGTTTGGGTGATCCAGCATCTTTTCAAACATCCGAGTGTAGCCGTGCAGCGGCATTGCTTGATAAGTATCGGTGAAATAGCGATCGTCCCGGTTAATGCGAGTGGGTACGCGGGCAATCACTGAGTTGTCGAGTTCCGACGGGTCCATTCCCCACTGTTTGCGCGTGTAGTTGCGGAAGAATTTCTCGTAAAGTTCGCGACCAACTTTGCTGACAACCACATCTTCGGAAGTGCGAATGTAATCCTTGGGTTCTGCTACTTTCGCGAAGAAATCTTCTACTTCAAATGAGGTGAGATTCAGTCCGTAAAGTTGGTTTACGGTGTTGAGATTGATGGGAATTGGCAGCAGTTGACCGTCAACGCTGGCGAGGACGCGGTGTTCGTAGGGCCGCCACTCGGTGAAGCGCGAAAGATACTCGAAAACAGGGCGCGAATTGGTGTGAAAAATGTGGGGGCCGTATTTGTGTACGAGGATGCCGTGGTCGTCGTAGTGATCGTATGCGTTGCCGCCGATGTGGTTGCGGGTATCAATTATCAGGACTGTTTTTCCGGCTTCATTTGCTAGTCTTTCAGCAATGACGCTACCTGCAAATCCGGCTCCGACGATTAAATAGTCAAACATTAAAACACCTCTGAGTTTTGGTAAGGTAAGGGGTAATTAGTAATTTGGAATTGCAAACAAAACCAGGAGAATTGAGTCTTAAGTTGGGAATGCGTTAATTGGTAACTCTTTAACTTACACCTCAACTTTCCTAACTTAAAATTTTCATCCTGCCTTCTGCTTTCTGCTTTTTGCCTTCGATCGCAGTTTCGATCAACCCCAGCATTTCGCCCCAGGTATTGTCCCAAGAATTGTCTGCTAAAAAGGCGTCTACTTCACTCAGCCACTTCATGCGAACGTCAGAACTTTCGCTGAAGATTTCGTCGGCACAAGCAACGAATTCTTCAGAATTGCTAGCAATCCGAACCAAGCCGTTTTCTCCGTAGGGCCGCACCACGTCGCGGATAGGAGTAGAAATCACCGGTTTGCCGGCAGCGAGGTATTCTGGAGTTTTCGTGGGACTAATAAACTTAGTCGATTCGTTAATCGCAAAAGGCAGCATGGCTATATCCCACCCGCCAAGATACGCTGGCAGTTCTTGATAAGATTTGCCACCGAGATAGTGGATATTTGGGTGAGTGGGCAGAGTTGCCAGATCGATTTTTACCACCGGGCCAATAATGACTAAATGCCAGTCTGGCTTTGCTTGAGCCATGCCCGCTAGCAGTTCGATATCCATGCGTTCGTCTATGACGCCATAAAATCCCAAACGCGGGTGAGGAATGTCTTTTTGATCCGCCGGTTCTTCTGAAAGATTCCTGGCTGTCGCAAAGTGTTCTTTTTCGATGCTGCTGGGGAAGGGGTGAATGTTTGGGTGCTGGTGCTGTTTGGCTTCGTAAAGGTTGTGTCCCCCGGTAAATACTACGCTAGCGCGCTTTAATAATTGGTTTTCATTGGCTTTTAAATCCGGGTGCGCGCCTTGGAATGCTGACAGTTCATCCATGCAGTCGTAGACTACAGCTAGCGGATTTAAGTGGCTGGTGAAACTGACAGCCATTGGTGTGTAATACCAGAGGATGTACTGGCTAATTTCTGCCGCTCGAAACAAATCATCTAGCATGGCTTGCTGAGCAGTTTGTGCTGTTGCTTCGCTGGTTCCTTCGCTCAGGTGCGGTACTATTACCCAGACTCCGCTTTCGTGGATGCTGACATCAAGCCACCAATCTGTAGCCTCGCTAAACACAGGTTCTTCTACAAAGAATACGCGACGATTTTTGGCACAGCGACTCAAGAGATGTTGCGGACGCTGATAAACAAAATTCCACCGCAAATGAGACAGGCAAACTAAATCTGGTGCATCTAAAGCCTCAGTTTTTGATAAGTTAGCGCGCAATGCGGGCGACGCAGCGAATTGAGAGGGCGATTTGGCTGGATCTATAGAGGTAAATCGGATCTCCCATGCTCGATCGTTATTGCTATAATTATTGTTTACTGAGTTTTCGGGGGGCGACATATTAGCCTCTGGAATTTGTCAAGGAAAATTTGTCCGTTAAAAGTGGTCAATAGGATATATTTCTCAGCAGTGTCTTACTGAAAGTCGCAAGCATAAATCTGAGAACTTTTATTGACGAGCAAGCGCCGCATTCAAGGAGCCAAACAAAGAAAGTGTTTAGCTGCGGAAAAAACAGGCTTATCTGCTTTTTTCAAAATTGAAACTTGGAGATAAGTTAATATTGTTAGACTTGCTATTGTTGTTAAATATAACCCGGTTTTTCTCCCCTAACTTCTATCTGAAGGATGACTTTTATCTCAGGAGACACCTAGCTTGCAGGCTGGGTTCCAAAGCCGTTAAAATGCCGATCGACCTTGTAAAATGACTCTTAACTGGCAGGTACGGGGTGAAAAAAGAGCGAGTTTTATTGCTTTATTTGAAGATGAGAGAAAATTTGCCATCAAGTTTATGTTGCTTTTTGATTTGACAAACCTTGCTTTTTTTCAACTCATCCGATCGCTAATTTGGTAAATTTGTATCCTAATATACCAAGTTGCGATCGAGATTTCTGACTTCCGATAGATTAATAATTGACAGTTTATGCAATGAGGTTAAACTCACCGAAAAGTACCTGTCTCAACAATAACACAGAAAACAGGTAACGGCAACGATAAACCTAAGATTTTGGGCGAGTCTGTGGGAAGAAACCAAGATAATGACATTTGCGCCGTGGGCGTCAGTTTAACCTCGCGCCCACAGCACAAATGTCAATCATCCCTCTAAGGGCGGGTTCGCCGATATCTGCAATCAAAGGCAAAATATCCACGTAAATCGGCGACTAGAAAATAGCAGTAACTTTAGAGTCGGCGGCTGTCAATTTTTGCCATTCCCCCTCCAAAGGCAAAATTTTGCACCGTCGAACTCTTTAATAAATCGTGGGGGAAACCCAATTCAATTGCACTTACTTTGTCTAACGGCTGCATTTGTTCCGGGGTTAATTCAAACTCCAAACAAGCGAGATTTTCCTGAAGTTGCGAGAGTTGGCGCGCACCCACAATCGGAATAACTCCGACTGACTGTTGGATCAGCCAATTTAGCGCTACTTGAGAAGCAGGTTTGCCAATTTCGGCTGCTATTTTGCTAACTTCAGCAGCAATTTTGAGGTCTCGTTCGTTAATTTTGCCCGATTCAGGTGAATTCAGCCGTTTAGCTTCGCTGGCTGTTTCTGAAGTGTTGTATTTTCCTGTCAGCAAACCGCCTGCTAGGGGGCTCCAAGCTGTCACGCCAATATCAAAGGCTTTTGCCATAGGGATCAAGTCCCGTTCAGGAGTTCGCTCTTTTAAAGAATACTCAATTTGCAACCCGATAAATGGTGTCCAACCGCGCAGATTGGCGATCGTATTTGCTTGAGAAATAATCCAAGCTGGCGTATCGGAAATGCCGATATAAAGAATTTTGCCTGCGCGCACCAAATCGTCAAAAGCACGCATTACTTCTTCGACGGGTGTGGTAAAATCCCAAGCGTGCAGCCACAGCAAATCTATGTATTCAACTTGCAGCCGCTTCAAACTTGCTTCTACTGCTTGCACCATATTTTTGCGGTGGTTGCCGAAACCGTTGATTTCGCCATTCTTCATGTTGAGGCTATACTTAGTGGCAACTACCCATTTTTCGCGATCGGCTGCTATGAACTCACCGACATATTTTTCGCTAGTACCGTTGGTGTAGAGATTCGCGGTATCAATGAAATTGCCGCCCGCTTCTGCAAAGGCGTCGAACATTTTCCGACTTTCGTCGTAGGAACTCCCCCAACCCCACTCTTCCCCAAAAGTCATTGTTCCGAGGCAGATTTCGGAAACGCGAAGTCCGCTGTGACCTAGTAGTTTGTATCTCATGTCACCCGTCCGTTAGTTAATGGTTGTTAACAGTTTAGATCGGGATTTCCCAAACGGTTGCCATCAGTCGGAGTGACGGCTTTTTGTTGTGCATTAGCGCTGTGCTGGATGTTAAATGTTTTGCCAAGTTAATCAAAATGTCCTAGCTGGCGGGGCGGAACGCCATGGCCCCTGTGTTTACTTTCAACACCGTGCAGGGGCGAGCCTTTTACCAATGTATTGAGGATTACACTGCTCAATTAAAATACAGTAAAAGCGGAGAATTTTGGTCTACCTTTAGATAGGTATTTTATGAAATCAGTTAAATAAAAAAATCCTATGTTAATAATCAGAAAACCAGACAGAACCAAAGAAAAAATTAATGTAGCTAAATTAACTTTTTAGCGTTATAGTAATTTATAGAATACAAAACCTAGGTGACTCACTTGGCTGACATCGTTGATACCGCCGTTTCGGCAGGCTCTTTTACCACCCTAGTTGCTGCCGTCCAAGCCGCTGGTTTAGTAGATACTCTCAAAGGCGCTGGCCCCTTCACAGTTTTTGCGCCTACTGATGAAGCTTTTGCTAAGCTTCCCGCAGGTACTGTAGAAGCACTGCTTAAGGACATTCCTAAGCTGACAAAAATCTTGACTTATCATGTCGTTTCTGGCAAAGTTCTGGCTGCTGATGTAGTCAAGCTGAAATCAGCCAAGACAGTTGAAGGTTCAGAAGTTAAAATTGATGCTTCCAATGGCGTCAAAATCAATGATTCTACCGTTACAACAGCCGATGTTGCTGCTGATAATGGCGTCATCCACATTATTGATTCAGTCTTGCTTCCTGCGTAAGCACAGACTTAGATAGCACAATACTATCTTGAGGGCGGTGGCTGTTGTTAGCCACCGCCCTGTTTTAATTGATAGTTGAGAGTTAAATATTTTACACAGCTCGATAATTAAAATTATTATAGAGTAGCGGCAATTGGGCGATCGCACTCGCGAATGTCTGCCCCAAATTTGTCGCTGATGGATTTACCGGCAAAAAAGGTTACAAGCCAACTGGCTTTACACTCTTGGGCTGATTCCCGGTTGATGCGTACATATCATGCAACCAAACCCAACATTTCTCCGAGAAACTGGGTTTACGAGGCCTTGTCCTAATTAAGATACAATAAAAACCACAACGAAAGTGCGATCGACATTATTTGACAGTTAAGCTATGCAATCTATAACTCAGTCCGAGACAGAACCGGCGATGGACGCTCCTAAACACGGATTGCCCGTTAAAATCATTACAGGATTTCTTGGCATTGGTTAATCCAGTTTACAAAGTTTTAGAACGCCAAGAAGATCTCGACCATCTAGTAGTCGAAACAACTATGACCAAACCTGCAATTACAGCCCAAGCTCGAATTGCCGACCCCCATTTTGTAGCTAAAAAATTTCCTTAAAAACACGGACTCGCCAGTGGCTAGATGTCATCTTACCCGAAAATACGAGCTATAAAAATTTGATAAATAAACTTTTGAATCAATGATTTTGTAAGCAAATAACCTTTTTTATTAAGGGTAACGGGTAATTGGGAATTGGGCAGTGGTAAGAGGTAATCGTTGATGGGCGAGTGGTTACCACCAAAAACTAACAACTAACAACTAACAAATAAATGCGTATAATTGTTGAAGGCTGGCGCTTTTTGCCGCACTCCTACGCGATCGCCAATCAATTTCAGCTACTAGAAATGCTGAAATATCCTAACTTAGAAATTTTCCACAAAGATATCCCCTATCTAGACGAAAATTGGCAGCCAGCAACCGGTTTGTTAGACGCAACTGCTGAAGCAGCAATAAAAAATATTCCTCACCCTTCCGCGTCTCTCAAAGCAGACGCTACGTTACGGATCTCAGTACCTTACAATTTTGCACCCTCAAATACAAAACTGACGTGCTTGTTTGCCACAACAGAATGGGGAATTCTGCACAACGAAAACTTTAGAATAACGGGCGCAGCTTCTCTCCGCGAAGGTCACAGCAACTCGGATATAATGATTATTACGCCTTCCCATTGGTCGAAAACCGGATTTATCCGCAGCGGTGCGAATCCCGATCGCACAATTGTCATACCCTGTGGCATCGATCCGAAGATTTACAAACCTTTAACAAAATCGGAACGCGAAGCTTTGCGGAAACAGCTAGGATGGGACGGATTTGTATTTTTGAATGTCGGTGCAGGCTCTCCAAATAAAGGCATCGATTTATTGTTAAAAGCTTTCGCAGTTGTAGTTGAAAGTTATCCCGAAGCGAGATTAGTATTGAAAGGAGAAGAATCAATATATGAATCGGATTCTCTGATCGCTCAAAACATAGACGAACTGACATTTGACGAAGCCGAAAAAGTTCTGCCGCGCATGGCTTACATAGGAGAAACACTGCCTTTTGCAAAAATGGCTCAACTTTATCAAGCCGCCGATGCCTACGTATCTCTTTATCTAGCAGAAGGTTTCAATTTGCCAGCACTAGAAGCAATTGCTTGTGGCTTGCCGGTCATCTGCACTAAAGGCGGCCCGACGGATGATTTTACAACTCCAGATTTTGCTTGGCACGTCGAAAGTACGTTTCAAGAAGGTACTTCTAACGATCAGCCGATATTTCGCCTGATGCCAGATTTAGAACATTCGATCGCCTTAATGAAAAATATTATAGAACAGCCGGAGTTGTGCGATCGCTCTCGCGAAGCAGGCCCCAAATTTGTAGCGGCTGGGTTTACCTGGAAACACGTTACAGACAAACTCCTAGAGGTACTTGTGCCAACTATTCGATCGCCCAATTAAACAGGGTGCGATCGAATAGTTGGCAAGTTCCGATAATTAGCGCTTGCAGGGCGCTGTTCGGAATTAATATAAGATACAATAAGAACCACAAGTTTAAGCTTCAGACCTTATTTGACATTCAAGCTATGCAATCTACAACTCAGTCCGAGACAGAACTGGCGATGGACGCTCCCAAACACGGATTGCCCGTTACAATCATTACAGGATTTCTCGGCAGCGGCAAAACAACCCTGCTCAACCACATCCTGACCAACCAGCAGGGTTTGAAAACAGCAGTTTTGGTAAATGAATTTGGCGAAATCGGCATCGACAACGAACTGATTGTCACCACCGACGACAACATGGTTGAGCTGAACAACGGCTGCATCTGCTGCACAATTAATGAAGATTTAGTTAATGCAGTTTACAAAGTTCTGGAACGTCAAGAAAATCTTGATTATCTGGTAGTCGAAACAACCGGACTCGCCGACCCGCTACCAGTAGCGATGACTTTTTTAGGCACAGAACTGCGCGACCTGACTCGTCTCGATTCGATAGTTACAGTAGTAGACGCAGCCAACTACAGCTTAGATTTGTTCAACTCTCAAGCAGCTTACAGTCAAATAGCTTACGGCGATATAATTATCCTCAACAAAACAGATTTGGTGGAAGAAGCAGATTTAGATTTGTTGGAAGTTAAGATTCGCGATGTGAAAGAAGGTGCTCGAATTCTGCGAACGGTAAAATCGCAAGTTCCCCTACCGCTAGTCCTCAGCGTCGGATTGTTTGAATCTGACAAATATTTCCAATCTGAGGAAACTCCTAGCAGTCACGAACATCACGACCACGAACATCACGAACATCACGAACATCACGACCATCACGACCATCACGACTACCACGAACATCACGAACATCACGACCACGAGAATCATGACCACGACCATCACGACCACAGCCATCACGACCACTCCGGTCATTTAGAAAATGACGGATTTACCTCAATTTCTTTCGTGAGCGACAAGCCGTTTTCTCTGAGGAAATTTCAATATTTCTTAGACCACCAACTGCCAACAAACGTGTTTCGCGCAAAAGGGATTATGTGGTTTGAAGAAAGTCCGAAACGGCATATTTTTCACTTGAGCGGCAAGCGATTTACGATGGACGATGACGAGTGGAAAGGTGAGCGGAAGAACCAGGTTGTTCTCATCGGTCAGGGTTTGGATACCGAGAATTTGCGATCGCAACTCGAAAACTGTCTTTGTATGCCTTCAACCAATCGCGGCAAAGGTTTTGGGAAAAACTAAAGGTTGAAAATTAAACAGAACAGACATACGCTGGCTAGAAATCCGGTTTTTTCGTCGAGACTTCATGGTCAAAACCAAGACTTATCCGAGAAACCGGGTTTCTTTTCATAATTCCTATTAAAAAGGGAAGTTAACCTTTTGATTTTTAGTTTTAAATTTAAGAATTTCTAATTTCCAATGCGAGTCATCATCCAGCGAGTAAAATCATCTCAAGTAGAAATAGACGGTGAAATGGTCGGCAAAATTGGCTGCGGACTTAACTTGCTTGTAGGTATTGCAGACACCGACACCGAAGCAGAACTCGATTGGATGGCTCGCAAATGCCTGGAATTGCGTTTGTTTCCCGACTCGGCCACGGATACCGGGCGCTGGGACAAGTCCGTACAAGACATCGGCGGCGAGTTGCTGGTTGTGAGTCAGTTTACCCTCTACGGGGACTGCCGCAAAGGTCGGCGACCTTCCTTTGACCGAGCCGCGGCTCCTGAACGAGCTGAAATTTTTTATGATAAATTTGTCGAAAAGTTGCGCCAGAGCGGCTTAAAAGTTGAAACAGGCTTGTTTGGAGCGATGATGCAAGTCTCGATCGACAATGACGGCCCAGTGACTTTGATATTAGAGAGAGAATGCGGGTGAGTTGGTTGACAGGCCTCTCTGTGCACCGCACCGCACCCTACTTTTCTTGTCTTCCTACCCTTCGGGAACGGCTTCGCCGAACGTGTCCTTTGCGTCTTCGCGGTTCGTTCAAAAAAAGCCGTTGCGCGTTTTACTAAGAGCAAATTTGCAGATCGACCGGGTTTCCTCACTGCTGTTGCGTAGGTTCAGAAGACATGGGTTTTCGCTACATTTTCTCCCATCCCGATTCCAGAACCTCAAACCCTTAAAAAGCCAGTTTGTAAATCGTCCACTCAACGGTCCCAGAACACCGTCAATCTTTTTCGCGATCGCCACACGCGACTACTAGCTCAGAATGCTTGTACAGTAAGGCTTTAACGGCAATAAAATCACTCTCCCACAGCCAGCGCTTAGAATCAGATTCAGCAGCCAAAAACTGTTGCATGAGAGAGTGGAACACTGGCATAACTGCGGTTATCTCTACTTCCCGTACATTCAATGTATAGAGAGTTGAATCAGCACAGCAAGCGAAACCGCCAGCCACTGCCACCTCACTCTCTAACAAATGTCCTCGCACACCCGCTGTGCCCTACCACCAGATTAAACGCCATGACTGTCAAAGCTGCCACCAACACCGTCAACTGCAACACCGCTTCTGACCTCAACAGCATTCCGGAACAAACCGCTGAAATCAATACTCTTCCCAGCATCGATATCCTCGCTTTGGCTAACTTCGCCCTCAAAGAATTGCAAGCGGAAATGAAAAGTGCCAGCCGCAGCGCTCAACCAGTGGCGATGCGGATTGCTAAGGAAGTCGAACGGATTTGCCAAAAAAGCGATCGCATCCAAATTTCCGGCGAAGTTGAAGCTTGGCAAATCACCTTGGCTGAGCACCGCTTGCAAAAAACCCTGCAATACTACCGCCTCGGTTCCAAACAAGGCCGCGTCGAACTGCACTCTCACCTCGCGGCCATGATTTACCGCCATGTTGCTTCGTTCCGATCGAACTTGAACTTCCAAGCTCGCTACAACATGATTGAAGACTTTTTGCAAGGCTTTTACATCGAATCTCTGCGAGCTTTCCGCCGCGAACACCAACTTGAGGTCACCTACCAGCCCCGCACGCAGCTAGAATTGGCTGAGTACATGGCTTTCACCGAACACTACGCCAAGCGCCAAATTGGTTTGCCCGGCCGCAACCGCCAACGCCTGATCGTGTTGCGCGCTCAAGGATTTGCCAAGGGTCAGCCTCCCGAAACTGCGATCGACATTGAAATGGCTGTAGAGTCTGGCAAGGGAGAAGATGCGGAAATGTACAGCCGCTCTCCGGCGCTGCAACAAGTGCGCGAGCAAATGGTATCGGAAACTGTCGATCCGGCTGATGCTGTGCTGCGCGATCGAGTAGTCTCGGAATTGATCGCCTATCTGGAAGCCCAAAATCAGCCCGAATGCGTGAATTACTTAACTTTAAAATTGCAAGACCTTTCGGCTTCGGAAATTGACCGCGCGCTCGGTTTGTCTTCCCGCCAGCGCGACTACTTGCAACAACGTTTCAAGTACCACGTCGAAAAATTTGCCCGCACTCAAAATTGGAAACTCGTCCACGAATGGCTGGGTGCTGATGTGGATCAAAAGCTGGGAATGACTTCGGACAAATGGGAAGCATTTCGCGCTCAACTTGCACCCGAAATGCAACAACTGTTAGAAATGAAGCGGAATCAAGAAAGCGACAAGGCGATCGCCGCTGCAATCCAATGCACTCCCAAACAAGTCCAAAAACGCTGGGCGCAACTGTTGGAGCTGGCAAGCCAGACTCGCAACAGCAGCCAAGCTTAATTGGTGCTCGAATATGAACGCAACTGTTTTCTTGAGACTCGAAAATGCGATCGGGTGCGGCATCTGCACAGGACTGCCCGCCCCGGCCTCCGCTCTCAACTCAACAAGTGCAGCTACTAATTTATCGCCGCTTTTTTGCAAATTCAATTTATTAAAACAACATTACTTTTTTTAATATCTTTCGTTCCCAGGCTTTACCTGGGAATTTGTTTCTATTAGTCATTAGTCATTATTAATCAGTCATCTGTTATTGGAAATTCCGTGCTAAAGAGGCAGTACCTCGCTTGGTTGAGAAATGTTGTATCTGCTGTCGGTTCGCAATGAAAACTATATAATTTTCGAGCGGGCATAAAAAATTTTCCTCTGAGGTAGGGCTGATGTTTCCAGTGTGGTTGCAGGCAGGATTTTGGGGTTTAGTGGGAGGTTCGGCGCTGCTACTGGGAGCGGCGGTGGGTTACTTTGTGAGCATTCCTCAGCGGGTGATCGCGACAATTATGGCTTTTGGCGCCGGTGTGCTGATGTCAGCGCTATCCTTTGAACTGATGGATGAAGCTTACAAGCGCGGCGGTTTCGACTCTACGGCGATCGGCTTTTTGGCTGGCGCTGCTGTCTACACAGCCGCCAATTGGTTTTTGAGTCAACAGGGAGCAAAACACCGCAAGCGATCGGGCACTTTGCACCCAGCTAAAAAAGAGTCAGGCGATGGCTAATCCGCCATCGCCCTCGGCGCGCTGTTAGACGGGATACCGGAGTCGATCGTCATTGGCGTCAGCATGATTTCTGGAGGCGCTGTCAATTGGGTGACAGTAGCGGCAATTTTCCTCTCCAACTTTCCCGAAGGACTCTCCAGCGCCGCCGGCATGAAAAAAGCAGGGAGATCGATCGGTTACGTTTTTGGAGTTTGGGGCGCGATCGCAGTTATTTCCGGTATCGCAGCATTGTTAGGATATACGCTTTTCAGTGGCTTTTCTGCAGAAGTAATAGCCGCTACTACCGCCGTAGCAGCAGGGGGTATTTTAGCAATGATCTCAGATACTATGATTCCCGAAGCATTCGAGGAAACTCACGATTTTGCTGGACTAATTACTGTCTGCGGTTTTTTAGCTGCTTTTGTACTCAGTAAGTTAGCAGAAAGATAATTGATAATTAGTTATCAGTCATCACTAATGTAGAATTGCTAATTGCTGAAAGTTATTGTGTTTTTGATATAGACACAGACGAATGTGATATGTGGTCAAGCTGTACCTGGGAACAAAAAAGCTTATAATTAACTTTAAAGGTCGCAGCCTGTAAAGAGGTGTTGGAAAATTTATGTGTGTCAACTTAGGGCATATCCTGCACGAAAGCTACAAAATTATCGCTTTGTTAGGAGAGGGAGGGTTTGCTAAAACCTACACGGCTGCCAAAATAAACCAACCCCATCATCCTCTGTGCGTTGTTAAGGAAATTCCTTTTCCCCCATCGAACGATCTGCGCGTCTTGGAGAGGGCAAGGCACCGATTTGAAAGGGAAGCTAGGGCTTTGCGCCGTCTCGGCAACAACTCGCGCATTCCCGAATTATTCGATAGCTTTGAAGAAAACAATTATTTTTACTTAGTGCAAGAATACGTTAAAGGACATCCGCTTAGTCAAGAACTCACTGCGGGCGATCGGTGGAATGAGAAAAATACCGTTGCTTTGTTGCGAGAAATTCTGGAAATATTAAAATCAGTCCACCAAGAAAATATTATTCACCGCGATATTACACCTTCTAACTTAATTCGGCGCGAAACAGATCAAAAAATTGTTTTAATTGATTTTGGGGCTGTCAAAGAAATCAGCACTTTTACCTCTAACTCTACAGGTGAAATATTCACATCGCAGGCGATCGGCACCAGCGGTTATATGCCTGCCGAACAATACGATCAGCGGTCTGTCCCGCAACCCTACAATGATATTTATGCAGTAGGAATCATCGCGATTCAAGCGCTCACCGGGCGGCGTCCCATCAATCTGCCGCAAGACCCCGAAACTTGTGAAATTGTCTGGGATTATTTAACATCTGAACCTGTTAGCAACAAGCTTAAAAATATTTTAACCAAGATGGTGCGTTTCCACTTTCAAGACCGCTACCAATCTGTTGATGAAGTTTTGCAAGACTTGGATTTGTCGATCGTCCCAGGGCCCGAGTTACCCAAAACTTCGCGGAAGTTGCGATCACGCTTTCCCTGGCTGCTATTACCTGTTGCGGGAATTGCGACTTTTGGGGCGATCGTATTTTTAATCCCCAGAATTTCCCCGCTAATCCCCAGAATTTCCCCGCAACCAACGTTGGCTACACCCTCCGCCGATGGTGTAAGTTCTGGCGAAAAACTCTTAGTGCAAACCTCCGCCCTGTGGTCAAAACAAAGGGGAATCAATGAGTTTGCCGACTCAAATTATCCCGAAGCTTTAAAACTGCTCAAACAGTCCTGGCGGGAAGACCGCAGAGATCCAGAAACTTTAATTTACATGAACAATGCTTTGCTGAAGGCAATAAATGCAGAATATTACACGATCGCAATTGTTGTTCCCATCCGCAGAAAGGATGACGGTAGCATCCTCAACGCAAATTTAGCCGAAGAACTGCTGCGCGGCGTTGCTCAAGCTCAAACCGAAGTTAATTTAAGTCTCCTCAAACCCAATGACAGCAGCAATAAAGATTTTCCCGGTCAAGGATTCCTCGAACCAAAAGCTCTTAGAAAAAAAGGTCTCAAAGTCATCATTGCTGATGACGGAAATATCAAATCCTACGCCGTTCAAAGGGCTAATTCACTGGTCGCCCAACCCGATATTTTAGCAGTCATCGGACACTACACCAGCGACATGACTGTGGAAACGGTAGATATTTACAATCAAAATAAACTGGTCGCTATTTCTCCGGGAAGCACAACACAAGAACTGACGCGCAAACCTCGAAAATATTTCTTTCGGACGGCTCCGACAACTAGCATAGAAGCCGAAGCTTTAGTAAATCAACTGCTCTTGGTCGGTGAAAAAAAAGCCGCAGTATTTTACAACCCCAACAGTCCGTTCACCGCTTCTTTGTGGGAAGAATTCAAAAAGCAATTTGAAGCAAAAGGAGGCGCGACTTTTAGAATCAGTAATTATTACGACTTATCAAAAAATAATTTTAACGCCGAAGCAGCAATCAAAGAAGTTGAGAAAGCCGGAAAAACAGCCTTACTTGTCATTCCCGACGGTCAAGTCACTAATTCCCTGGAAAATGCGATCGAAATGATAAAAGCTAACGGCGATCGCAATTGGATTGTCGGGCCCTGGACTCTGTACGAGCCGAGAACCTTAGAAGTAGCAAAAGAGCTAAAGTCTATTGAAAAACTGGGCATATCTGTGTTTTGGCATCCGTTAATAAGTTTTGACAAAAAATTTCCTGTAAACGCGGAAAAATTGTGGGGAGGCCCGGTCAATACTCGATCGGCTTTAACCTATGATGCCGCCCGGACGCTGATTAAAGCCCTAGAAATGCAGCCCGAACCCAGCCGCGAAGGAATGCAAAAAACCTTAGCCGATCCCAACTTTAAAGCCGAGGGAGCCACGGGTATAATTGAGTTTGACTCAAAGACTGGAAATCGGAAAAACCCTCCTAAACGAGTAGCGCATATTGTACCGTGTTCTACAGCAATATATGGCCTTACCTTTGTGCCTATCGAATTTCCCACCGCCGCAGCCGCAGGTTTAAAGTGCGATTGAATTAATATCTTGTGGCATTGTCAACAAACCTTTCAAGGGCGGGCAGGATGCCCAACCCCTACTCCCCACAATAAAATTTACTCTTTGTGGAACAGGCCGGAAAGCCTGTTATTAAGAATGATGCAATATGTGGGAGTAATTGATATCTTGTGGCATTGTCAACAAACCGTCCGGGACGAGTTTTACCAAATATAATTGCCTAAAATCAATAATCTCATAAACCCGCCCCACCCGACGATAAAATCCTGGATAGAGAATTGTGCAAGATGTGCGAGTGAATTGATATCTTGTGTCCAACGCAATAGTGCGCCAGAGGTTTAAACCCTACAGCCGACTATTGGGACAGGTGCAACATATCAAGTTATTAGATATATTAAACAAAGCTAGTTTTTTTTATAATAACCCTTATGGCTGTCAATCTCGCTTCCCCAACAAGTTCTAGCCTCAAACCAGAAGCCCAGAATATCTCAGCACTCAAACAAGTCTTGCAGACAATTGATGCCGATAGCTGTCCGGGTTCCTATAACTTCCATATGCACACAGTCAACTCCGACGGACGATTGCAGCCAGAGAAATTGATGGAACAAGCCATAGCCGGAGGCCTCAAAGGCTTAGCTATCACGGACCACCACAGCACCAAAGGCTACGTTAAAGCTCAAATTTGGCTGGATAATTGGAAATTAAACCATCCCGACAAAAATAGCGAAGCACTGAGTCTCTGGACAGGCGCTGAAATTAATGCCGAATTGCTCAACAATGACGTACACATTCTCGCTTACGCCTTCGATCCGCAACATCCTGGCCTTCAACCATACCTACGAGGTAAAAGCACTGAAGGCACTTATGCTTATTCAGCAGCCAGGGTAATTGAAGCTATTCAGGAAGCAGGAGGTTTAGCCGTTCTCGCACATCCTTGCAGGTATCGATCGAATGCAGATCAACTAATCCCAGAAGCAGCCCGTTTCGGCATTGACGGTGTAGAAATTTACTATGCTTACGGTAATCCCAATCCTTGGAAACCCAGTCCCAAACAAACTGCTTTAGTCAAAGATTTAGCAGAAACTTATGGGTTGCTGGGAACTTGTGGCACAGACTCTCACGGCCTGAGTCTTCTAGTCCGAATCTAGATAGTTCGGAAATAAGAAGTGCTTTATCCTGTCCTTACCAGTCTAAGCGTTAGCGGATATATCTCTTATCAAAGCAATCACAATGATCCGAAATCAAACAGTTTATCAGGTCATATTATGGCCGCTAAAATGACTACCATAAAATTGTTTGGTAGTGATGACTTCAGTCCTCATAAAAGTTTGAGGACTGAAGTTTTCACTACTTGCCTTATAACGACTATTTGACGAGACGTGATATCATTCCGAGCGCCAGGATGAGCTTTCGCCCTCCAAAAGAAAGCAATTGCTTTCTTCAGGTAATATGGTTGCAACTGCGAGAGACATTGCGCCCTAAAAACCAGTCGCCCTTCTACCGTTCTGGGAACAACTGACAGGCCCGGTTAGTTGGCTGATTTGCCCAATCCAAGCGAGAAGTCCCAAATCGATCCATCCAACCTTCCAAATAAGCCCGATTAGCCTTCTTTTCATCAGGCTCGGAGGTATTCATTGGATGAGGTGCTAGACCCAAAATAGTCGCCGTCGTCACGCAAAACATCGACTTTTGAAAACTCTGACAAATTTGCACCCGCACATCGTCTTCACCCCGACAGCTAGTGCGATAAACTTCCTGCAAATACTCCGGCAAATAATGCCGCATATCTTGCATCAATTGAGTTGGCGGAATCCCTGCACCTCCAATAGGTAAAGGGTCAGCAAACAAAGCACCGTAGGCAAAATCTTTTTGTTCTTCCGGGATTTGATGGGCTTGAGCGTTGTAGGAAACTGTGCCAAAAAAAGCTGTGCCCCGAAAGAAAATTGACTCTACATAAGGGACTGCTACATCTGGTAAAAATGTCAAGTTAGCCGCGGCCGGAATGATATCGTAGACTTGACCGTGAATCTTGACGCTGTAGGTAATTGGCAGACTGGCGGCGCTAACCAAACCTGCTAAGACAAAATTAACTACGTCAGCGATCGACTTAATTTTCCCGGCTTCGTAGGAATCAGATAAGTCGATAAATAAATCGCTCATTACCCGCCAAAACTGACCGAGACCGGTGTAGTAAGCCAGCATCCGCACTTGTTCCGGCAAAAAATCAGGAAATGCTTTGTGCAGTCCCTGCATGAAAAAATTGCCTTTCAGCTTAGCCGCGATCGCCTTTTCGACCAAACTGCTAAATTCCGGGGAATCCAAATAACTGTCTAAACCCCCGCCGCCGTGCCAAAGCATTGTTCTCATGCAATACTCAGCATACTCAAAATTAATCCTGTCGTGCCACAAATAGCGAATTAATTTGGGCCGAGTCACATCTCCGTTGAAATATTTAAAAAATGGGAAAAGCACTAAAAACTGTTCTTCTGCAATATAATTGAGATTGCGAGAATAGGCATCTAAAACAATACCATAACTTTTTAGCACGCCGACAACTTCAACTACATTTTCGGTAGATTCAGGCAGTAAAGCTTTGCCTGATTCCAAGAGGTCAATGTATGCGGCTAGGGGATGGACAGACGGTTTTAATACGGTACTTTTCATCGGGAGTCAGCCTGAATTTAATAACTATTTTTTTACTTACGAGTGATAGCTCTGCTATTATATCATTTTCGGCAATGTTTGCTACTTAAAACATAAATATTTACTTTATTTTGATATAAAATATCTCCCCTCCAGGAAGCACTCTATCTCGAAGAAACCGGAGTTTTTACGATTTATGCAGGCTGCGTTTGTTTGTAGTGAGTACGGCCGTCCTCACCATTGTAGGATGACTTGCATTCCTCACTACAAACAAATTGGATTGCGGTCGAGCGACCGGACATCCTATCAGTCTAAGTTTTGAGCAACCACTTTAACTTGCGGTGGCACATTAGCTACCATTCCGATCGCAGTTTTTTCGCTCAAAGCAACTAAAACTCCCGGCTGCACTCCCATGATGGCGATAATTATTGCTAAAATCAGCGAAGGGATGCGATCGCGCCAGCGGACTTGTGGCAAATTTACCACCACATCCGAAAGGCGGCCGAAAAAGGCGCGGTTGACCATAAGTAAAAAGTAAACTGAAGTTAAACCAGTGCCGATCATGCAGAGCAAAGTTTGCACGGGAAACACTGGCAAACTGCCCCGAAACATCAAAAATTCAGCAATAAATCCAGCCAAACCCGGAATGCCGGCACTAGCCATCACGCCGAGGATCATTAAACTGCCAATCATCGGCAAACCGCGATCTGGATTGAATAAACCTTTGAGCACATCGATGTTGCGGGTGCCGGATTTTTTGTAAACAACGCCGACACTCAAAAATAGCAGCGCCGAGATTAAACCGTGGCTAACCATTTGCAAAACAGTTCCCAGCATACTAATCGGAGTAGCTGCGGCGCTAGCTAACAGAATGTAGCCCATGTGAGCGATCGAACTGTAAGCTACAATTTTTTTCATATCTTTTTGGGCGATCGCGCAACTCGCCCCGTAAAGCACGCTTACCACCGCCCAACTCGCCAAAATCGGCGCCGCCACCGCCCACGCATCAGGAAACAAACCCAAACCAAAGCGCAGCATCCCGTAAGTTCCCAGCTTCAAAAGCACCCCCGCCAGCAGCACCGAAACCGGCGTCGAAGCTTCTACGTGAGCATCCGGAAGCCAAGTATGAAAAGGCACCAAAGGCATCTTAATTCCAAAAGCCAGCAACACCCCAGCCAGCAACACAATTTGCCTCACCAAAGGCAATGGCAATCCTCCTTGCAAATGCGATGCGCCGGCTGCACCAATCATATCGAAACTAGAAGCACCGCTGAGCCAAACCACACCCAAGAAAGAAGCCAGCAGCACAATGCCCGAGAATGCAGTATAGATTAAAAACTTAGTAGCAGCATAACCTCGGCGCTCGCCTCCCCAAATCGCAATTAACAGGTAAAGCGGAATTAATTCTACCTCAAAAAATAGGAAAAATAGCAGCAAATTTTGAGATAAAAAAGCCCCCGTTACGCCGCCGGTAATTAACAGCATCAAAGAATAATAAAGTCGAGGTCTGCGGATCGACTCATCCGTAGCGTAAATAGCTACCCCTGTCAGTAGAGTATTTAAAATTACCAAAGGCAGAGACAAACCATCAACGCCGAGATTATAATTCAATCCCAAAACATCTATCCAAGGAATAAATTCCGAAAACTGCAACTGACTCGTACTGGCATCAAACTGAACTGCCAAAATCACCGAGAGAATAAAAGTTACGCCCGCAATGGCGATCGCGACATTCCGAACTATTTTAGAACTCACTGAACCAGGCCAGAGCCCAATCAGGGCAGCAGCCAACATAGGTATCCAGATTAAAGCACTGAGCATCAATTAAAACTTTCCTTTGTTACACAGTATTTAGAGCTATATTTAACATTAACGCAAAGCAACTACATATAAAAGCGATCGGCTGATTTTCTTGTTAACATAGATTTAAATGTCTCTGGAATCCTCCTATGACCTCAAGTCTTACAGATCGAGAAGATTTGCAAATTAAATCCGGTTCTCCTTCCACCCGCCTCACCGTTGCCGACTTGGAAGAACTGCAAAGTATACTCTGCGAAGCACAGCTAGAGTACCAACTCGAACTGGTAGACGGGAAGATTATCATTATGGGCCCATCAGACATTGTATCGAGCGAAATAGGAGCAGAGTTTGGCAGACTTTTGCTTAACTGGGTCAAACCTCGCAAACTCGGACGAGTTTTTGAGTCCAGCGGCGGGTTTATCCTTCCCAATTCCGATCTCAGAGCACCCCATGTTTCGTTTGTGGTAGCCGATCGCCTCAAACAAAGTAAAAGGTATTTTGCCGAACTTGTTCCCGACTTAGTTGTAGAAATCAAATCTCAGTCAGATCGCCTCAAACCCCTCCGAGAAAAAATTTCATCATTCATCGAACTCTGAGCAAAAGTAGGAATATTAATCGACCCTGACAAGCGCACAATAACAATTTACACTCCCCAAGCAGAGCCAGTGGTATGGAGAGAGGGCGACATGATTTCAATTCCCGAGCTTTTGCCCGGTTGGGAAGTTGCGGTGACAGAATTGTGGCTGATCGATTTTGAGTAAAAGGAGATAAAAAAGCAGACAAACCCAGACTAAAATCATCTGCGTTCATCTGCGTTCATCCGCCCTCATCTGCGGTTTAAAATTAAATAACATCAGACAAAAAGCAGACAAACCCCAAAAAATTCATCTGCCAACCTCAACATTTTAAAACTGCCAAATAATCAACGCCAGCAAGACAGCAACCCCCCCCGCAATAGTCAACACATAAAACTGCGACTGACCAGTGCCGGTGTACTTCAACCCTTCACCGCTGAAAATTGTGGCAAAACCGAACAAATTCACCGCCCCATCCACCACATACTTATCAGTCCAGGCGCTGATTTTAGAAATAAAAGCCACAGCCCAAACGACAGTCAAGCGGTAAACTCGATCGATATAAAAATCGTAAGCAAACAAATCCTGCACCGCCGGCACCGGCAGCCGTACCGGTCGAGGTAAAACCCCGTACCAATAAATCGCCACCCCAACCGCAACGCCTATCAACCCAGATAACAGCAACAGCGGTGTATCCAGAGTCTTCAACAGCAGATTTAAAGTATCAAAATCCCCCGTTTGCGCCCAAGGCCCAGTCCAACTAATTAACAGTTGCCACTCTTGCAACATCCAAGGCACCAATAGCCCCATCACCGTCAAAATTACCATCGGCAAAGCCATCGGCCAACCAACTTCTGGAGCTCTGCGAGTTTTCGGCTGCGGTTTTCCCACAAACACTAAACCGAATATGCGAGTTAAATTTAGCGCTGTCAAACCATTAACTAAAAGCAGCACTATTACCAGCCACAAAGGCACCGTCCAAAAACCGTTAAGCCAGCGCCGCATCGCCCAAAAGTTGCCCAGAGGCAACAGCGCTACCATCCCCGCAGCGCCTACTAAATAAGCCGTAGTCGTGGCAGGCATCTTCGACCACAACCCACCCATTTCTGTTAAATCTTGAGTGTTAGTTGTGGTAATAATTGACCCTACACTCATGAATAATAGGCCTTTGGCGATCGAGTGCGCGAACAGCAACAGCAAAGCAATGTCAACTTGATTTAGCCCCACGGCGATAAACACCAAACCCAAAGAGGCGCTGGTAGAATGCGATAGTGCTCTTTTGATGTCGATTTGGGCGATCGCCACCAAGGAAGCGCCAACAGCCGTCACCGCACCCAAAACCACCAGCACCGCATCCGTCACGGGCGACAGCGCTAAAACAGGCTGAAGTTTAATCAAAACATAAGCCCCAGCGCCCACAACTACCGTATTCCGCATAATCGAAGCCGGGTTGGGCCCTTCCATTGCCTCGTCGAGCCACAAATGGAAGGGAAATTGAGCGCACTTGGCCGTAGGTGCGGCAATTAAAGCCAAACCTAAAAGAGTCGCCACTAGGGGAGACAAAGTTGCAGTTTCCGCCCATGTTTCCAAATCGGAAAAATTCAAACTTCCCGCTAAAGTTGAAAGCGTCACTACTCCCATCAGCAGTGGCACGTCTCCTACACGCTTTGTTAAAAACGCATCACGAGCGGCCGTTACTACCAGCGGTTGAGCGTACCAAAACCCGACTAGCAAATAAGTTGAAAGCGTCAGCACTTCCAACAAACCGTAAGTTAAAAGCAGCGAGTCGCTAATGGCAATGCCGCTAATTGCCGCTTCAAAAAAACCCATCAGCCCAAAAAATCGAGCTAGGGCCCAGTCTTTTTCCATGTAGCCTAGAGCGTAAATTTGTGCTAGCAAACTCAGAACTGTAACTAACTCCATTGCTCCGACGCTCAACGTGGAGATTTCTATGGCAAAAGACAAATCTAAATCGGCTGCTTGCACCCAGTGCACGAGCAACTGTTGGGGTGGTTGATCCCAAGTCGCTGTAAAAATAACTGACCCGTGTATGAAAGCCAACACAGTCATCAACACATTGAAGTAAGCCGCCGGTCTGGGCCCTGTTCTGCGAACGGTGCCCGTAGACCACGGCAAAGTTAAAATTGCGCCTATCAAGCCATATAAAGGTACCCACCAACAGGCTTGGAGGAGAAATTGAGTCATTTAATTTATCCCTTAAACTTGAAATTACTGGCTGCCTTTATACAAAAACAGTCGCGGGCGATCGCCCGATACCCTAAAACTTTGACTAAACCCGATCGTATAGTTGTGGCAAAATAATTTGCACCCAAGATTCACTATACATTAAAGCATCAAAACTGAGAATTCTCTCAACACAAAATTAGTTAATGAGCAGACGAGGCACTCAAAGAAAAAAATGCCTGCCGATGGGCCAAGACTGCCTTTTTTGCCGATTTACCCGCGATCCCCCTTTTGGAATCCGCAAGTTTCCCCGCAGTGATCAGCTCCGGCTTTACATACCGAACTCTACTTTATTGGGTATTATTACTTACTTTAATCCCCCGCGCCGTCGGCATCTACCCCTCTTTATATTAAGATTATTAAATAAATATTAAATTATTTTAAGTAACATAAAAAATTTTAATTTTTGTTATTAAACATTATGATGTTAGTTTATATTGTCAAGGTGGACAGCTTCCCCTATTCTTATAGGATAGGAAGCTTTACACTCCATTACTAGAAAATGTGGGCCTCCCCGTCCAAATTTTTAGATTTCTCAAAGATTTGTAACGGTAATTTCGCTCATCCTCAAAGGAGATTCAAAAATGTCAATTGCCGTGGGAATGATTGAGACAAAAGGTTTTCCCGCTGTTGTGGAAGCGGCCGATGCTATGGTCAAAGCTGCCCGCGTTACCCTCGTGGGCTATGAAAAAATCGGCAGCGCCCGCGTCACCGTAATTGTGCGTGGCAACGTGTCGGAAGTCCAAGCCTCAGTCGCAGCAGGAGTGGAATCCGTCAAGCGCGTGAACGGCGGAGAAGTCGTCTCTACCCACATTATCGCTCGCCCCCACGAAAACCTAGAATACGTTCTGCCGATTCGATATACAGAAGCAGTAGAACAGTTCCGAGGCTACTAAGTTCTTAGCGCACAAAAATTTCGTTAAACGAAAATTTGTGCGATCGTCAAAAATTTACAGTTTAGTTCCCCCAATATTCAATCAGGAGTAAAACCAATGGCAATTGCAGTTGGCATGATCGAAACATTAGGCTTCCCCGCAGTGGTAGAAGCCGCTGACGCGATGGTCAAAGCAGCCCGCGTCACCTTGGTAGGCTACGAAAAAATCGGTAGCGCTCGCGTTACGGTCATTGTAAGAGGAGATGTCTCGGAAGTGCAAGCTTCTGTCGCAGCCGGAGTAGAGTCTGTGAAGCGCGTTAACGGCGGACAAGTGATGTCCACCCACATTATCGCCCGCCCTCACGAAAACTTAGAGTACGTGTTGCCGATTCGCTACACCGAAGCTGTAGAACAGTTCCGTGAAGGCGTCAGCGGCATTCGCCCCCTCAACAGATCATAAGATAGGCGATTCCCTACGGGATAGCTTCGGTTCACGGCTGTTAGGGGCGTTTGGTAATTAAAAATTAAAAATCGCGATGTTTTTGATTTAGCATTTTTAATTTTTAATTGAGGTGGGCATGGGATATTGGTTATTAGTCATGAGTCATGAGTCATTAGTTACTAGACGAAGCTCTAAAAAGCGGACACCGGACATCGGACAGAGCTAATAAAAAAAAACAAGTGACCCTGTAAAAATGACAATTACCAATTACCAATTACCTATTACCTAAAATGCAAATGGCCAAAGTTCTCGGCACAGTTGTCAGTACCCAAAAAGAGCCGACACTGAGAGGATCGAAATTTCTCCTGCTGCAATTCATCGATGAGGAAGGTTCACCAGTTCCCGGATATGAGGTAGCCGCTGACTGTGTGGGCGCTGGTATCGATGAATGGGTCTTAGTGACCCGAGGCAGCGCAGCCCGGATCGCGCCCGGAAGCGAAAACCGTCCGATCGATGCTCTAGTAGTAGGCATTATAGATACTGTCAATGTAGAAAACCGCCTCATTTACAGTAAAAAAGACGACCCGTACCGCTAGTTGACAGTTGACAGACAGTTGACAGTTGACAGTTGGCAGTGAACAGCTAACAGTGAACAGTTGACCGTTGACAGTGAACAACTAACAACTAACAACTAACAACTAACAAAAAGATTTTTCAGCTTAGGAGAACTTAATTTATGGCAGTCCGCAACGTTGCGGCTCCCCCGACGCCTTGGTCGAAAAACTTGGCTGAGCCGAAAATTCACGATACCGCCTTCGTACATTCCTTTTCTAACATTATTGGGGATGTGCAGATCGGTTCTAATGTGATGATTGCCCCCGGGACATCTATCCGCGCCGATGAAGGCACTCCCTTTTATATCGGACAAAGCAGCAACATTCAAGACGGAGTAGTGATTCACGGCCTAGAACAAGGCCGAGTCACAGGAGATGACGGCAAGTCCTATTCTGTGTGGGTGGGGAAAAATACTTCCCTCACCCACATGAGTTTAATTCACGGCCCTGCCTACGTGGGTGAGGAGTGCTTTATCGGCTTTCGCTCTACGGTGTTCAATGCCAGAGTGGGCAAAGGCTGCATTGTGATGATGCACGTACTAATTAAAGATGTGGAGATTCCCCCCGGTAAGTACGTACCTTCGGGAGCCATCATCACTAATCAGAAGCAAGCCGATCGCTTGCCTGACGTTCAAGATTCTGACGTTCAATTTGCGACCCATGTCATCGGCATCAATGACGCTCTGAGAACGGGTTATCGCTGCGCTGAGAACATCGCCTGTCTAGCACCAATTCGCAACGAGCAAACTAAAAACCCAAATATGACTCAAACCAAATATTCTACCCCTGCCGGCACCCAATTGAGTTCAACTCTTGCCGATAGCATCCGCAATTTACTAGCTCAAGGATACAGCGTGGGAGCCGAACACGCCGACGTGCGACACTTCCGTACCGGTTCTTGGCGCACTTGTGGCCCGATTACCTCAAAGCGTGACTCTGAAGTAATCGCGGCTTTGTCAGCTTGCATGGCCGACCACCAAGGAGAATACGTCCGCTTGATCGGGATTGACACCAAAGCCAAGCGCCGCGTACTAGAAGAAATCGTCCAAAGACCGGGAGACAACGGCTCTAACGGTTCTAACGGTGCCAAACCTCACCAATCTAACGGTAAAGTTGCACAACCTTCATACCACAATAGCGGTTCCGTGTCAAATGGAAAATTGAGTGCCGAAACAGTGGCTCAGGTTCGCGGCTTGCTAGCTCAAGGCTACAAGGTGGGGACGGAACACGCCGACGCGCGCCGCTTCCGCACCAGTTCTTGGCAAAGCGGGGCTTCGCTGCAAGTGAGAAACGAATCTGAGGCGATCGCTGCTTTGGAAGCTGTGATGAATCAGTACCCGGGCGAATACGTGCGCTTGATCGGGATTGACCCGAAAGCTAAGCGACGCATAGTTGAAGAAATTATTCAGCGTCCCGACGGCCCAGTTGCTCAATCGGCTAAGCCGGCAGCAACCTCTAAGTCGGCAGCAACCTCGGGATACAAAGCAGCTTCGACTGGTTCAGCCAGCAGCGGAAGTTTGACCGGCAAGACGATCGACCAAATCCGCAACCTGCTTTCCCAAGGCTACAAAATTGGCACGGAACACGCCGACGCGCGCCGTTTCCGCACCGGTTCTTGGAGCAGTTGCGCGTCGATCACATCCAACCGCGAATCCGAAGTGATTTCTGCCCTCGAAAGCTGTCTCAAAGAACACAGCGGCGAGTACGTCCGTTTGCTTGGCATCGACTCCAAGGCGAAGCGCCGGGTACTCGAAGAAATTATCCAACGACCTTAATTTGCCTGGTAATTAGCCTGTTTCTTCCGTTAAGCCCTCGCACAGGGGCCAACGGGAGAAACCCCAGCGGATTGAAGTTGGATTTGAGATAGTTAAAAAACTCGATTGAGAAATGTTGGTCAAAATCTAGAATCTTCTGAAAGTTTCTATAAAACGTTAAAGCATCAAGCTTCTCAGTATTAGTAAATTATCGTTTCTTAGATTGACATGGTTAAATTTATCAGTCGAAAAAACCCATAATTTAAAGTTCTTTTATCGAAAAAAATAGCTCCTTTCATGGTGAAGTTGAATGTATTTATCGCCACTGCAATTAAGTAGCAACTCTCAGATTTTGATGAGTGGCGATGTAGTTGTGAATGAGGGTGCGGCGATCGCCCCTGGAGTAATCCTGCAAGCAGATCCGGGTAGCCGGATCTTGATCGCCGCCGGTGCCTGTATCGGTATGGGAGTTATCCTTCACGCCCGTGAAGGTACTCTGGAAATCGCGGCGGGCGTTATTCTGGGTGCAGGGGTGCTGGTGGTAGGTGCGGGAACGATCGGGGAAAATGCCTGTATTGGCGCGGCGACGACCCTCATCAATCCTTGTATCGACAAAATGCAAATTATGCCAGCAGGTTCTCTAATGGGAGATACCAGCCGCCAAGCCGCCGCAGAAGAAGCAACCGCAACAGCGCCAACAGCAGCGCCAACCTCACCAGAAACCCCCGAAGCCACTACGCCACCCGTCGATCGACCGATCGAGCCGCCACAACCCGCCCCAACACCGCCTCAAACTGCGCCGGAGACTGCCCCAGACCCGCCGGAATCCACCGCCGCAGAGCCACCCCAACCAGGGGAAACGCCAACTATTCTGTACGGTCAAGCTCACATCAATCGGCTGTTGGGGACGCTGTTTCCGCACCGGCAAGCTTTTAATCGATCGGAGGAAAACGGCCAAACTCTATCGGGCGGTTCCGGATAGCCGTCATTTCGCCAAAAGGCAGCTATGCTGAAGGCAGAAAGATCAAATATAAATAGGTAATCTCATATTATTGGTAGCTCAGAAATTTGTAAGGCCTTGCAGCAGCAATCTGTGTCTTGTAGCTCGTGCAGTCTGTCTTCTCATCTGAGAAACTATAAACTATCAACAAATTTTTATTTTGGGAAGTTTCTAAGGGTAATAGAAGATGGACGGACAAATAGATCGTAACAGTCACGAAGAGCGATCGCAGCGCCAGGAATACTTCAAAGACACTGCTTTGGGTTTGGTATCCACCAAGAGTTTTCCGGCAATTGTCGGGACTGCTGACATGATGCTGAAGTCGGCAGGAGTGATTTTAGTAGGATACGAAAAAATTGGTTCCGGTCACTGTACCGCGATCGTCCGGGGCCGAATTTCGGATGTGCGTTTGGCCGTGGAAGCTGGAGCTCAAACTGCCGAACAGTTCGGGCAGTTTGTTTCTAAGTTGGTGATTGCTAGACCTTTGGCTAATTTGGAAGTGGTTTTGCCGATCGGCTTTCGGCTGACTGAACTTTCGGAAAAAGGCAGTTATTCTCGGCTTAGCAATCAGGCGATCGGTTTGCTCGAAACCCGGGGATTTCCGGCAATGGTCGGTGCTTGCGATGCTATGCTCAAATCTGCAGACGTACACTTGGCAGCTTACGAGAAAATCGGCGCAGGTTTGTGCACGGCAATTATTCGCGGTGCAGTTGCAGATGTAGCAGTAGCCGTAGAAGCGGGGATGTACGAAGCTGAGCGAATTGGCGAGTTGAACGCGGTGATGGTAATTCCGAGGCCTTTGGAAGATTTGGAACAAACTTTACCGCTGGCGAGTTGCTGGATTGAGCAGCGTAAACCTGTGATGATGCCGATGTCGGTTAAGGAAAAGGAACAAGAATTGATCGAACTTCCAGATTTGGAGAAATTGAGGGTTTATGTGGAAGAGGAAATCAATCGATAATTGGTAATCAGTAATTGGTAATTAGGCAACAAAAGTTGGTAGAGACGTGCTGCTGCAAATCCTGAGACTAAGTTTCTCAAACAGATGTAAAGTTTATGCGGTGGGAGTGGGTGCAACAATTTATACTGACTACCTATCTCAAACTTAATTTGGCGATAGAGCCGATCGCAGCCGCATCAAGAGACACACAGCACCAAGTAAAACTAGACTTGTCAGATCAAGTCGATCGGGTAAACAATCGAACTGACCAAGTAAATCCAGCCGAGGTGCAGACTCTTTCCACAGGATTTAGCTACTGTTAAAATAAACCTAAAATCCTGTTTAGAGTAGAGTGCCGGGAACCAGTCAAGAGTTACTCTGACCGCAGGTGGATGCTCTTTCAACAAATTACAGCACTTCCGGCTATTATGAAGCACACTTTTACTCGTATCCCTTTCCTTTCCTAACTTTCGATACTGTCTACGTACCTCATAGCTGCCGGAAGTGCTGTAAGTAACCACACAAAATTAATTACACGGAGAATCCTTGCTGAGTAAGGGTTTCAGTAGAAATATTGTGTAATTAATTCGGAACTACTACTTAAGAGTTGTTCAACTCAACGCTGACAGCAAAGGCATCAACCCCCAGAATCAAGCAATCCTGAAAGTTGACCTATGAACCTCAAACAATTTTACAAGCGCGGTTTGCACAGCGCCAAGAAAGGAAACTATGAAGCGGCGATCGACGATTTCGATCGCATCCTGCAACTCAACCCTGCCGATGCCAAAGCCTATAACAATCGTGGTTTAGTCTACTATTACATGAAAGACTACCCGAAAGCGATCGCAGACCTCAGCCAAGCACTAGATATAAATCCTAACTTGTTCGAGGCCTATCTGAATCGAGGCAATGCTTGGCGTCATCTCGGGGAACACGAAAAAGCCATTGAAGATCTCAACTGCGCTTTAGCCAGTAAGCCTAATAACCACGCTATCTACAACAACCGAGGACTCGTACTTGCTAATTTAGGACATTACGAAGAAGCAATAGAAGACTATAATCGAGCTCTCTCTATCAACTCCAACAATTATAAAACCTATTACAACCGGGGGCGCGCTTACTACCTTTTGGGAGAAAAAGAGGCAGCAACGGAAAACTTTAACCAAACGCTGCGGTTAAATCCTAAATATATCAAAGCTTACATAAATCGAGGTCTCTGTTACCACCAATTAGGAGACAATACGCAGGCGATCGCCGATTACAACACCGCACTCGGCATCGATCCACAAAATATTTATGCGTATTATAACAGAGGTTGCGTTCGCTATAAATTAAAACAAATGCAGTTGGCAATTGAAGACTTTGACAAAGCAGTGGAACTCGATCCGAACTATGTTAAAGCTTATCTCAACCGGGGTTTAGCGCTGTATAAACTCGGAGATGTTCTAGCAGCAAATAAGGATTTTTATCACGTAATGTGCATTAATGCTGAAGCTTATGTATACTATCAAGCCCAGCGGTGTACCCCTGATATTAATTCCTACTTCAAGGAAGCGCCGCAGGTGGAACTTAATAATAATGCTGTTGAATACTACAACACAACATTAAATAATACCATGTCAACTTCCTTAAGTTCGGCAGTATTAAACGCAGTCTGGAATCAAGAAGATTTGGACAGCAGAGACTCGATTATCTGTGAAGGTGAATTTATTAATGATTGATTTAGGAAGAAGGAAGAACAGGACTTACGCAATGAGTCAATTTTTACACTATCTATACTGGTAAGGTGCTTATGGGCGCATCCTACAAGTAGAGTCTGTGCATCCAGGACTAAAGAAGGAAAAAGGAGCAATGTTAAAGGCTGTTAACACTGATGAGTGCAAGATGTCTCATTAGAGCGATGCCTCGCCTGCTTGAGATTTGAGAGTGTGAAAAAGTTCGTAGAACTCTTTATAACTAACTTGTCCATCACCGCTGGTATCTGCTCGCTTTAGCATATCGTCAATCTCAGCACTCGTGACCAAAGAATCAAGGCTGCGAATGCAAATTTTCAACTCCTCTAGACTGATCTCACCAGAACCATCTACATCAAACAGTTTAAAGCGTTCTAAAAGCCGTTTATCCCGATCGTCCATTAGATCCGATTCCAGCAGGGTAGCAAACTCCTCAAAGCTGATGCTCTCACTATTGGAGCGCCCTGTAATGATGTCCATCGCTTCTTGAACCCGTTGGGGCGAATAGGGGCGACCAACCGCTTTCAATACAGATCCCAGTTCTTGAGAAGACATGGAATTGCTGCCGTCTTTATCAAATTTTCTAAAGGTGTCTTTACAAAAAGCCATTTGCTCATCGCTCATCCAGTCAATATTGAGGGAGTTCGCGACACCAGCTTGGCGCTGAGTGGAGAGATAATCTAACCGTTCGAGGACATCGAAAACATGCCCTGTCGCTTTCCAAAGCCGACTTGAATCGGTACCAAACCGCACACTGCCGTTTTCGGCAATCAGAGGTAAATCAAAGCGCAGCGTTGAATCTTCCATCAGCATCCGTCCTGCTTCGGAGGTTTCTCGTCCATAATAGTGATCCCGATGCGGGAAGACACCGCAAATGTTAATGATTTTCAGATGCTCCTCAAAGATGGTGCGGAAGATACGGAATTCTGAGTGCAAATGCGGCTCAATTTTCTCGTAATAGCTCACACACTGTTTCTGACCATCAAGATTTTCCTGGTGGGTCAGAATCAAACAGGGAACAAACAGGCACTCTTCTGGGGTTAGCGACTCTTGCCAGTTATGCCCCCGATCGACAATTTGCATGGCTTTTTTGTCACCATCGTACATATGGACAGTATGGCGGTAGAGATTACGAGGAAACTGATCCAGTAGGATCATCAAAGCAACGCAACCGCGAGGGGTTTCCATCCAATGGTCGAGTTTACCTGCGATCGCGCTCGATACTAAGTCTCCATATTGTTTGCGGATTTGGTTATCAGTATCTTGACTTTTCCCAAACCACAATGTCAGACACCTCATTCCATCTAGCTTTCCTGCATCATCGCGACGGAACATGTAGTTGATTAAATCTTGCTGGATTTCTTGATGGTTAACCATACTTTTTTATTTCCCCTTCCTAGCTTTCAAATGAATGTGAGGGATGCAGATGGCTGAAACCACTAATTTCTCTCGACTCTACCACCCCTTAAACAGGGTGGATCTTTTTTAGAAAGAAACTTAACACTCTCTATTTTTAGGCGTCGTTTTCACCTGAACTCCGCCGTCTGCACTCAGTCCGGGAGGTAATATTACTACAGAATAATCGGACAAAACTCAAGCAAACTAAGATGGTAGATTGGCCGGACATCATATTAGAAATAAAAATTAAAGTCCTTACTGCAAAAAACAGCAAGGACTTTAACCGTTCATCCCTAAGTTTTAAGGACTCAAGTGCTGACTACGAACTAAACTAAATACTGCCCATTACTTCACGAGCTGCAGCCAAAGTTCGATCGATATCTTCCTCAGTATGAGCCAAAGAAGTAAATCCCGCCTCAAACTGCGAGGGAGCAAGATAAATTCCGTGCTCCAACATTCCCCGGTGAAAGCGGCTGAACTTCGTCAAATCCGACTTCTTCGCATCCTCGTAATTGTGAACCGGGCCAGCCGCAAAAAACAAGCCAAACATCCCGCTAATTTGCCCGCCCCAAACCGCGTGTCCCGCTTCCTTAGCAATTTTTAGCAATCCATCAGACAGTTTTTTGGTAATCTTATCCAACTGTTCGTAAGTGCCGGGTTTTTGCAGCAATTCCAAAGTCTTAATCCCAGCAGTCATCGCCAAAGGATTTCCCGAAAGCGTACCCGCTTGATACATCGGGCCTGCAGGAGCCACCATCCCCATAATATCCCGCCTTCCCCCGTAAGCTCCCACCGGCAAACCGCCGCCAATAACTTTACCCAAAGTAGTCAAATCCGGGGTAACGCCGAATTTTTCTTGGGCGCCGCCGTAGGCGATGCGGAAACCGGTCATTACTTCATCAAAAACTAACAAAGCACCGTTATCTTTGGTAATTTCCCGCAAACCTTCGAGAAAACCTGCATCCGGGGTAATAAAACCGGCATTCCCCACCACTGGTTCGAGAATTACGCCTGCTATCTCGCCGGGATTTTCGGCAAATAAAGCTTTGACTGCTTCTAAGTCATTGTAGGGAGCGTTGAGGGTATTGGCAGTAACGGATTTCGGGACGCCCGGGGAGTCGGGAAGGCCCAGAGTTGCGACGCCGGAACCAGCTTTTACCAAGAACATATCGGCGTGCCCGTGATAGCAGCCTTCAAATTTAATCAGTTTATCGCGTCCGGTGAAAGCTCGCATCAGCCGCAAAACGGCCATACAGGCTTCGGTGCCAGAGTTGACAAATCGCACCATTTCAATGCTGGGAACGGCATCGATGACCATTTCGGCGAGTACGTTTTCCAACAGCGATGGTGCCCCGAAACTCGTACCTTTTTCTAAAGATTCGTGCAAGGCTTTGATGACTTCGGGGTGGGCGTGGCCACAGATGGCTGGGCCCCAAGTGCCTACATAGTCAATGTATTGGTTTTCGTCAACATCCCAAATGTAGGCTCCTTTTACCCTGTCAAAGACGATGGGCTGTCCGCCTACGGATTTGAAGGCGCGGACGGGGGAACTGACGCCACCTGGCATCAACTTCTGGGCGGCGGCGAAAATTTCTTCTGATTTGGTCGTTTTCAAGGTTGTGGAAACCAATGTTTTCTCCTTAGTGAACGTCTGTTGTTGGTAGAATAATTTTATAGCCAGTTCAACATAAAGGTTAGGTCGATTCAAGGAAACTATTCTAGTAGATTTTAGGGTAGAAACCGATGAGTAGCAATACTAGCTTGGGTTTTTTAGGCTTTGTCCCACTAGCACCGTGAAGCGAAGCTATCCCGTAGGGAATCGCCCTAAAGTGTAATATTTTGTAAAATAGTTCTTGACAATTTGTCCATCACTTCCTCAATCTCCTCTCTTCTCTTCCTTTGCGTCCTCTGCGTTCTCTGCGGTTAATTTAAAAAAATCTCCGACAGGAAAGCGTTAATCTATATTACCAAGTTGAAATAAAATTATGTCTACTACTGATTTATCGAGTTTGAGCCGATCGATCCCAATTGAAAAGATTCGTTACGACGATCGCGGTTTAGTGCCTGCGATCGTCCAAGATTATTTGGACGGTACGGTGTTAATGATGGCCTGGATGAATCGGGAGTCGCTGCAAAAAACGCTCTCTACCGGGCAAACTTGGTTCTGGAGTCGTTCTCGTTCCGAATTGTGGCCCAAAGGCGCGACTTCGGGACACGTTCAAAATGTCAAAGGGCTACGTTACGACTGCGATAGTGATGCTTTGCTGGTGACAGTAGAACAAGTTGGAGATATTGCTTGTCACACCGGAGAAAGAAGTTGTTTTCACCAAGTTGATGGGGAAATTTCACCGCCGCCCGGGGATATGTTATCTCAATTATTTGCGGTAATTTGCGATCGCCGCGACCATCCTAACGAAAGTTCTTATACTTGCAAGTTGTTCGAGGGCGGCGACAACAAGATTCTCAAAAAAATTGGCGAAGAATCGGCGGAAGTTGTAATGGCTTGCAAAGATGACGACAAAGATGGAATTGCTGGAGAAGTTGCGGATTTATTTTATCACGCTTTGGTTGCGATCGCTCACCATCAAGTTGATTTGAGAGAAGTTTACCGCAAATTGGGCGATCGACGAAAATAATCGGTAATTGGTAATTGGGAATTGGTATAGCCTTTTTCACAAAGATGAGGTATGCACAAATTAATTAACACTTCCTCAATCCCCCAATCTCAACTTGTACCTCATATTTTCTCAAACTTCTCTAGGTAAGGGCGGGTTCCCCAACAATATTTGCCACTCACAGACAAGAGAAATAAACCCGCCCCGCCCCATGCAGAGGCTATATTTTTCCGACTCTAGAAACTAAAAGTAGTGCGGAGAACTCCCACCCCTACGGTGTCATTATCCTTAGTTCCTTCAGGATTGAACAGCACAAAAGCTCCGGGTGTAATGCTGATATTATCGTTGACTTTGAAGCGGTAATAAGCTTCTAAATGGTAAGGAGTTGCTTTGTTTTGCTGAAAGCGAGCACCGCCACTTACTGAATCGCGATCGAGTGGCTGTCCAAACAGAATACCTGCATTATTGCCCTGTGCGAACAAATCTCGGAAATGGAAACCTACCATCCAACTGTTGAAAGTTGTAGAAGCATTGCTTCTTTCAGCGTCAGCAACTATCCAACCTCCATAGGTAGAAATAGCAATTTTGGGAGAAAACCGCCAAGTTAAAGTACCGCCAAACGAATTCATCCTCACGCCACCGCTAACAGGTTCTCTATCTGCTCCCAAAATAGAACCCAAATCGGCATCACCTAATCCTGTAGCAAGAATATTCAATTTGTGACGACTATGAGCGTAATTTAAACCTATGTCGATACTGCTGGTAGGTTTAATCGTTAACTGCGCCGCAGCCACCGTACTTCCCCCAAATGCACCGGCTCCTAAAGGCGTGGCTGGAAAGCCTAAATCAGCAGGTAAGGCTGCATTTACACTGCCGTACAAAGCTGTGAGATTGAGCTTTTTGGAAATGTTCCAAATAAACCCGCCTGCCGATGCCAAACCGCTGCCAGAAGTGCCACCGGATACGCGAACTACAGGGTTGTAACCTGCAAACCTAGAGACGGCTTCTTGCCCTTCTCCAGCAAAGGGAGTAATTGCTTGAAAAGCGTCGGAAGTTTCGGCTTTCGGGCCGGCAAATAAAGTGATGCTGTTAGAAACTGGAAAGACGTAAAGCAGCTTGTAAAGTTCAACAGCATTGGCGTCTATGCTAGATAGAGTCTGAGGATTAATTCCGGGAAATTGCGGTTCAAAACTCAGTTTTGCTTGACTGTCGGACAAACCGCTAAATGCCCCTGTTGATAAACCTAGATTAGGCCCGAAGCTGCGAATGTTGTAAGCTTGCAAGCCAGTTATCAGCGTATCTTTGCCTGTAAAACTGGTCAGCAGATTCAATCGCAGTCGGTAGTTTAAGACTGTTTCAGTCTCCCTGCGATTGTTTTTGGTAGTGTCGGCAACGCTAAAAATTGCTTCGCCGCTGAGTTTAGTTGTGGTCGAAAATTGATTGGCTTCTAGTTCGGAATTACGAGCTTCTAAAGCATCGACTCGACCCCGCAAAGTGGCTAATTCTGCTGCAAATTCTTCTTGCAATCTTTGCAGTTTGCTTAAGTCTTCCTTGGTTGCTAAGTTGGTTGTACCTGATTTAATTAGCTCAGTAACTTTATCCAAGCAAGCGTTTAAACCGGCGGCAAATTCGTAGCGAGTCATTGCCCGATTGCCTCGGAATGTGCCGTCTGGATATCCTGCTATGCAGCCGTATCTTTCTACTAGAGATTGCAGGGCTTGAAAGGCCCAGTCCGTCGGGCGCACGTCGGAGAGTTGAGATACAGAGGTTACTTGTTGTAGTTCGCTGGATTCAGAAGTTTCGCTGTTGGTTGCGGCAGGTTCTAACGAACTGCTGTTTTCAATTTCGGCCAACTTTTGGGCAGTTGAAGTTTCTGTTGGTACAGGCGCAGATATGCCTGTTTGGGCAATATCTGGTGCGGCTGGGTTTTGGGCAGGAATGACTGATGTTTCTGCCGTAAATTCTGCTGGTGTCTGCTGGTTTTGGGAAGGGGTAACAGATATTTCTTCTGTAACTGAGGCTGGCTCTGAGTTAGCAGGTTTTTCAGCTAACTTTAATGAGTTTTCCTGCGTATTTTCTGCGGTAAATGTTGCTGTTTGTCGCGGATTGAGTTGAGGGTTTTCTTGGGGGAGAGGGGCGAGTTCCTTGCCTGTTGAGACGGGGGTCTCGCCCGTGTTTTCAACTTCCAACGCATCGGCGGGTTTTAATTCATCTATTCCCGGAATTTTGACCGAATTGTCAACACTACTTGTATTCAGGCTGATTTCAGTCTCTAATTCTTTCACTTCTTCCGTACCTAATGTCTGTTTCTCAGGGACCAGAGGCATCGCTGCCAATGGTAGAGAACCGACAAGTAGATACACTAAACCTATTCCGCTAACACTAAAGAGTAAATGTGCTTTCATTACAACTCCTCACCAAATAGATTGTAAAATTGCTCTTACGTTTCGAGAATTATAAATCTCTTTGGTTTCGACAAACACAAAGTTTTTAATTAATAATTATTATATTTGTCATAAGATATAGTAGAATAACCTATTACACCACAAGTATTTAGGCAACTATTTTTTTAACATTCGATCAAACCTATGTAAAAGAAGGAGAATTTATTATCACGGAACAGGTATTTAGGCAACTATTTTTTTAACATTCGATCGAGCTTTTGCAAAATAACAATAGCCGCAATCACACTAAGAGCCAAACCCAACCAAAAATTATCCGCCGCCCATTTACCTCTATCCAAAGCCAAACCGCCCAGTGGCGGCCCGATTAAATAGCCGATCGCCCAACACTGAGAATTAACCGCTAAATACACGCCACGCAAAGACTCTGGTGCTAAATCCACCACCAAAGCCGAAGCAAAAGGCGTATAAGCAACAGTCGCAACCGACAAAAAACTCAAGCCTAAAACAGCTAAAAATAGATTGCCAGTTGCAGCCATTCCCGTCAAGCCGATCGCAATAAATCCCATTCCCCACAGCAGCGCAGAAATCATCAAAGCTTTCGGATAGGAAAACCGTTTCAAAGCTTTAACAATTGGCAGTTGCAAAGCAACAGTTAAAAACGTGCTAAAAGCAAACAAAACCGTAATTGTACCTGTTGAAAAGCCTTTTCCCGCCCCCACGGCGACAAACTTGCTAAAGTACAGCGGCATTGTGGTTTGGATTTGGGAAATATATAATGTGAACAGGGTATTTACTAAAGCATAAACTAGAAGACTTCGATCGCTCAGCGCCACCATCCAACCATTTTCCCGATTTTTTTTGCCTCTATCCGCTGGATTAGCTGGTTTGTAGGTTTCGGCGATCGCGATCGCAACTACTACAAACAGCACTAAAAACGAGATACCATCAATAATAAAGAGCGATCGATAATTACCCGTTACCGCAATCAACAAACCACCTAAAATAATCCCAACTTGCAAACCCAAATTATCAGCCAGCCGCGTCAAAGCAAAAGCTTCCTGTCGCTGTTCGCCCTCAGTTAAATCCGCCACCATCGTCTCGGTTGGAGGCCAATACAAACCCACGCCAAAACCCATCAGTAAATTACCCGCAACTAAGCCAACGAAATCATTAGTCGCCGCCAGTACAAAAGAAGCCGCCGCCGCTATTATTGCCGCCAGCAGTAAAGTTCGTCGCCTTCCCCAAAATTTGGAATCACAAAAAGAACCGCCCAAAATTCTGCCGAATATTCCCGAAACTGAACCGCTACCCAAACCAATCCCAACAGCAGTAGCAGATAAACCCACGCGATCGACAAAAAATATCGGCGCGTAAAATAAAGTAAAACCGGTGCCGCTTTGGGAGAGGAATCTGCCGGCGGCAAGAATCCAGACTTGAGGGGGGAGACGGGGCAACCAAGAGGATAATTGAAATTTAGGCATATACACTTAAATTAGGAGTTAGTCCTTGACGCAGAAACCGGGTTTTTTTATGAACATACGTTATCGCCTTTAATCATGGTCAAAAACCGATGTCTTTTGTCGCAGTGCGTAAGTCCTGTGAGTAATTCTTAATTTATTCCGTACTTTTTCGGAATTAGTATTAGTTAACGGAGGTGATGAAAAACCTAAGTTAGCTTAACAATTCTTCAGGGTCTGTTACACAAAAGTTACCATTAATTTAAAAATACTTAACAGAATTTTAGAAAAAAGTTAGTTAAACTCTAGAAAAGGCAGAAGAAAATTTTAGAGGGTCTAATTATATGACAGCTATTACAACATCAAGAGTGGAATCAATCAAACCGCGCTGGCAAGCAATTGTCATGGTGGCCTTAATTTTCTGGCTCAGTGTTAGCCTGATTTTGGATCTAGTCATTATGCCCAGTCTCTACGTATCTGGCATGACGACATCTCCCGAGTTTGCAACGGCCGGGAATTTAATGTTCTGGGGATTCAACCGCGTTGAGTTAATCTGTTCGGGCCTGGTGGCAACGGGTTTGATGGTTTTGAGCAATTTAGTCGGTGACTTCGGCAAGCGCAGCCGCACAGCAATTTTATTATCATTGGTACTTCTGGCGATCGCCCTGATGGACACCTACGCCCTGACACCCCAAATGAGCGCCTTGGGAATGCAGCTAAATCTGTTCGATTCCGCAGCAGAAGTGCCCGCCGGGATGAATCTACTGCACCAAGGCTATTTTGCATTGGAAGCGCTGAAGTTGGCTGTTGCCGGTACGCTGCTGGGCTGGTGCTACCAAAACCAAGTTTAATCGACACAATGCTCAGATGTTGAGTGGAGAAAAACTCAACCTTTAGCAGCGGGCATGAATTCACGCCCGCTGCTAATTTTTTTTTAATTTTAACGCTCGTAAACTAGGCTGGAATTGCAGGCATTAGCTCTCCTACGGAATTGATATTCATCTGCGTTAATCTGTGTTTATCTGCCCTCATCTGCGGTTAAAAAAAGAGAATGTATTAACCGCAGATGACAATGGATTGACGCTAATTCACGCAGATGAAGAGAAGAGAGATAGGAAGAATTCCGATGCTAAACAGACTTGATATAACTATATTTTCAAGTTTCCTGACAGCCCAAAAACGGATACAAGCCCCCAAATCCTGTGGTTGAAAGATGATCAAAATTTTAGACTCTTGTTCAACTTCCCAGATTCATCTGTGGAGAAAATCTAAAATCTAAAATCGACCGACGGCACGCCCTACTCGGATGCTTCCGGTAAATCTGCTTTTGGCCACAGCAAGCGCAAGCCCATTACCGCAAATCCGATCGCGGCGAGTCCCTTTACCAGTCGTTCCGGCAACACCTCTGCCGTGCCCAAGCCGATCGCCACGCCGATTAAACTCGCCAGCAGCAGCGCCGACGCCGTACCGAAAAATACAGCCCGCGGCGAGTTACAACTGCTGCCCAGGGCGATTACAGCTAATTGACTTTTGTCTCCCAATTCTGACAAAAACACTGTAATAAAACTTACTCCCAAAAGTTGCCAGTCCATATTTTTTTCAGTTCTTAGTTAGCTCTTGTAGAAATCTACAACTTACCGACAGGCTGACAATTAACCCAGCACTTCCCACAGCAGAACCGCTGAAATCGCCAGCAAAATCACTCCGGCTGCTCTCTCCAAAGTTCTCGGAGCAATCCGACTAGCCAGCCACCTTCCCAGCAACACCCCCAGCAAACTGGTTGCTATCAAAGCCGAACCCGCACCCGCAAACACGATCCAAGGATTTCGAGATTCAGCCGTCATCAGTAAAATTGCAAGCTGAGTTTTGTCTCCAATTTCAGCCAAAAAAATAGTTGCAAAAGTCGAAGCAAAAATTGCCCACTGCTTCGAATTCAGTTTCTTTTCTTCCTGACAAATATCGGGATTTACAGTCACTGATAGTTCAGCGGGCTCCGGGGTTAAAGCAGCATAACTTTCAGAAGCCTCTTTTATTTGTAGTTGTACCTGTTGTGGCAAATCGTAATGGGGGTTTACTGAGTCAGAAGCAGACAAGCTTGGCGGAACAGAATCAAGTTTCACGGGCAATGAGTGCTAAACGCTATTGATTTTTGACTGGTACTTTTGATTCTAACTCTCTCTGTGCCTGCTTTTACCAAACCAGGGTCATCTTTTTCCCCCGAGCTTTCAGCAACTGATTCCTGGAACAACTCACCGCACCCAAAAAGGGATACAAGCCCCGAGATTTATCTGTCTATCGAGTCAATCTAAAATCTAAAATCTAAAATTGACTTACTGACTTGTTCAGGTGCCGTAAGTTCGATCGCCCGCATCTCCCAAACCAGGTACAATAAAGCCCTGTTCGTTAACTATTTCGTCGATCGTTGCCGTGTAAATCATCAAACTCGGGTACTCTGCACTCAGCCTCTTCAAAGCCGGAGGAGCAGCCACCACAGAGATAATCCGAATCAAGCTCGGGTCAATTCCCCGCTTCGTCAATTCCTGCATTGTCGCTATAATCGTGCCGCCAGTCGCCAGCATCGGCTCGCTAATTATCACCCGCGTTTCCGGGTTAAACTGCGCCGGCAACTTGTTCAAATAACAAGTCGGTTCCAGCGTCTCTTCATTCCTTGCCATGCCGAGGTGGTAAACCGAAGCCAGCGGCACAACCGTCTGAATTCCTTCCAGCAGTGACAAACCCGCCCGCAAAATCGGTACCACAACTAACGGAGCTTCTGGGTTGATAAAAGTCGCCGGACATTCGCCCAAAGGCGTCTGCACTATGGTTTCCACTGTCGGCAGCCATTCTCGAATTGCCTCGTAAGCCAGCCACCTTCCCAATTCTGTCATCGCAGAACGAAAAAGTACGGAGGGGGTGGCGGCGTCACGGGCAACAGCCAGCCAGTGTTTAATTAACGGATGTGGAGGAACGTAAACGCGCAGTTGCAGGGACATTAAAAAATTGGGGAGATTGCTAGGTTTGAGGCATTTTATGCTGCGGTCGATCCTCTTCGAGGGCTTCGCCAACGGGCGATCGATCGCTCTGTGCAACTTATCACATCCTTGAGGGCGCATACAAGCCAGAGATTGATAATCGACCGAAGAGCACTATTTTCAAGATTGCCATCGCCGCTTCCAACTCCTGCGCGACTATTGCCACAAGCACAAGCCGTCCGTTACAAACCATTCGCCGATCGACCTTCATCAGCTTATTGAAATATTTTTCCAATAGTATTGATATTAATTAGCAACAAGGCTATAGTAATTTTTAGTGTTCTCCTCTCAAAGGATCTGCAGACGGGGGCAGTCGGCAATGGTAGACTGTTCCCGCATTTTTTTTGGGAAAGAATTCGGAAGAAGTGCGATAAGCCGGAAGAAGTCAAGCGTGAAGAAGTCAAGGGTGAAAAAGGCAGAAGGCTAGATATACAAAGGGAAAATAGCAGAGGCAACAGTTCAGAGAGGGCGATCGACTGTAAAATCATAGAAATATTAAGATTTTTCAGCTAATGTCAGCTCCTACCCAATCCCAGTTATTTTCTCCCAACTCCCGCCCTACACAGCAAGAGTTTGATGTGATTGTCATCGGTTCCGGCATTGGTGGACTCGTGACAGCCACCCAGCTAGCCGCTAAGAAAGCCAAAGTTTTAGTGCTCGAAAGCTATACAATTCCGGGGGGTAGCGCTGGATATTTCGATCGAGAAGGCTACAGATTTGATGTCGGCGCCTCCATGATTTTTGGCTTCGGACAGCGCGGCACCACCAACCTCCTAACCCGCGCCCTGAAAGCAGTCAACGTCACCTTAGAAACGATTCCCGACCCCGTACAGCTTCACTATCACTTACCCAGCGGCTTGGAACTTGAAGTTCCCCAGGCTTATGACAAATACTTGCAAGAATTAACTGACAGGTTCCCTCACGAACGCGAAGGAATCCACAAATTTTACGGCGAATGCTGGAACGTCTTCAACTGCCTCAACGGCATGGAATTGCTATCCCTAGAAGAACCCGGATATCTCGTCCGAGTCTTTTTTCAGAATCCTTTAGCCTGTTTGGGATTGGTAAAATATCTGCCTCAAAATACTGGCGACATTGCGCGGCGCTACATCAAAGACCCTACTTTGCTGAAATTTATCGATATGGAATGCTACTACTGGTCTGTAGTACCCGCAGACTTGACGCCGATGATTAACGCCGGAATGGTATTTTCCGACAGACATTATGGTGGCATAAATTATCCCAAAGGCGGAGTCGGTCAAATTGCCCAAAAATTAGTAGAAGGATTAGAAAAATGCGGCGGCAAAATTCAATACAAAGCTAAGGCTAAAAAAATTATCACCGAAAACGGCCGCGCTGTCGGAGTTGAGCTAGCAACCGGCGAAGTTTATCGGGCAAAGCGGATAGTTTCTAACGCCACGCGGTGGGATACTTTTGAAAAATTGCTGCCTGCAGAAGAGATGCCAGCTAGCGAAAAGAAATGGCAGCAGCGCTATCAAAAAGCCCCCAGTTTCTTGAGTTTGCATTTGGGAGTGGAAGCAGGCGTAATTCCTGCTGGTAGTGCCTGCCACCACATTTTGTTAGAAGATTGGGACAAAATGGAAGCGCCGGAGGGAACTGTTTTGGTGTCAATTCCGACCGCACTCGACCCGGATTTAGCTCCCGCAGGATATCACATCGTTCACGCTTTTACCTCTAGTTGGATAGAAGAGTGGGAAGGACTTTCGCAGCACGAATACGAGGATAAAAAGGAAGAGGCGGCAGGGAGAATTATTGAAAGATTAGAAAAGATTTTTCCCGGTTTAGATGCCGGTTTGGATTATATGGAAGTTGGGACAGCGCGCTCTCACCGTCGCTTTTTGGGGCGCGAAGACGGAACTTACGGCCCGATTCCGCGACAGAAGCTAATGGGTTTGCTGGGAATGCCATTTAATCGAACTTCTATGCCTGGTTTGTATTGTGTGGGCGACAGTACGTTTCCCGGACAGGGTTTAAATGCGGTGGCATTTTCTGGGTTTGCTTGCGCGCACCGAATTGCGGTTGATTTGGGTTTTTAGCGGTCGTGGTAGGGTGCATCAGATTGTTTGCTTGAAATACGAGAGAAAATGTGAGGCTCCGCGACAGCCTACAAAAAGGCTAAAAACCCGGTTTCTGGAGAGAAACCGGGTTTTAAAACTGAAAATTGGCGTTTTCCATTCTTTTAAGGAGTTTACTGGTCGTAGCTGCCGCCGACGCCGATTTGGGTATTGTAGATTTTGGCCTCAGTTATGGTCATATCTTCCATTGATGCGCCGGATACATCAGTGGTGTTAATGATGGCGGCTGTCAAATTTGCCCGATCGAGGTCTGCGTCATTTAAACTGGCATTAGTCAGAAAAACTTGGGTTAAGTTAGCACCCGTCAAGTTAGCACCCGTCAAGTCAGCGCCTTCGAGGTTAGCACTAGATAAGTTTGCTCCTCGTAAATTTGCTTCTCTCAAATCAGCACCAATTAAATGGGTTCCCGTTAAATCTGCTCCGGACAAGTCGCACTGAAAACATTGCCCCGTTGACAATAACTGTTTGATGTGAGCGGGATTTTCAGCGCGAGACGGGCCGGCCAACAGTAGGGGAGTAATTAAAAAAGTAGCGGCTAATAGATTGCGTTTCATAATCCCTTTTCCTCACCTGACTCTGTATTTAACTTCTTGTCTTGATATCTACAATCTTACCACGGTTGTTTTCGGAAGCTGCGATCGAATTCACAGCTTGGCTGTGATATCGATTGCCCTCAACAACGCATAGATGGTCTCGACAAGCTCGCAAAACATAATTTCGCAAAACTTAACACTGCCGAATTTAATACAGTGCGCTTTTGTAGTAACCTTTTCTAGGTTAGCTAATATAGCCAACCGATGTGTCTTTCTGAAGATGGAGATGATTGGCAATACGAGGGATGATTTTAGGGATGATCCTATCGCAAAAAGTTTACATAAAATACTTTGTTTTTAATAAAAGTGTCACGAGACTGAAAAATTAATTTAAAATAAAGATAAGCTTATACCTTTATAGGTAGAGGAAAAGCAGTCACTGGCTTGATCCCCAGTCCAATCTCGGCTGCATTTTTAACAATAAATTTTAATTAGGTCTCAGCAGCGCCGTAAAAATCCACCTAGTGCTTGGAAAGCAGCACTTTTTTGTAATGTCGCAGAGTCTACGCGATCGCAAAACTCAATTAAATATGTTCAAAAACGATTCCTCCAAGTATCTGCCAACCTTAGCTCAAGTAATTGACCGCTACCCCTTGACAGTTGCGCCCGATACCCCACTAGCAGAAGTAATTACCCTGATGGGCCAAAGGCGCGGAACTTGCTCTCTAAACGCAGACATTCCACCAATCGATATCTATCAGCCACTAACAGAAATCGCAAATCCCCCCACCTCAAGCGCATTTAGAGACGCGACAGGTATCTGCGTCTTTGTCGTGGAAAAATCCCTAGAAAAATTATCCTCGGACTCGGCTCCACATTCTCAATTGCAAGGAATTTTTACCGAAAGGGATCTTGTCGATTTGATTGCCTCGGGCAAAAACTTAAAAGGTGTCACCATCGCCGCAGTGATGCGGCAGCCGGCAGCAACTCTGACCAAAGGTGAAGATCAAGACATTTTCAGCGCCCTAATTCTGCTGGGCAAACAAAGACTTCACCACCTGCCAATATTAGATCCTGGCGGTCAACTCTTAGGAGTAATTACCCCGGAAAGCATTCGCCAAGCCATGCTGAAACCGGCAAATATCTTAAAAATGCGTAGCGTGAAAGAAGTAATGACGGCACAAGTCATTCAAGCACCTGTCACCGCGTCAGTTATCAGTTTAGCTGAGTTGATGGCCCAGCACCGTGTTAGCTGCGTGGTAATTACAGAATCAACTGAATTATCCATGAATTTGCCGTTTCCGATTCCCGTAGGTATAGTCACGGAACGGGATATTGTGGAATTTCAAGCTTTAGATATAGATTTGTCGCAAACGATCGCCCAAACTGTGATGAGTACCCCCTTATTTAGCCTCAAGCAAGAAGACTCACTGTGGGTAGCTCATCAGGAAATGCAGCAGCGTTTAGTCCGCAGGTTGGTAGTAACAGGGGAACAGGGAGAACTCCTGGGAATAGTTACTCAAAGCAGCTTGCTGCGGGTACTTGACCCGATGGAAATGTCCGGGGCCATTGATGTTCTGCACGATTCAGTGGCAGAAAGGACTAGCGAATTGCAAAAAGCGATCGCATCCCTCAGCTTGACTAACGCCAGACTAGAAAGGGAAATTGCTACCCGCGTTAGGGCCGAGGCTAGGCTCCATCTTTTAGAATCTGCTGTAGTGAACGCTAACGACGCAATAGTGATTATGGATGCGGGAGACTGCGATATCTCCGACCCCACCATCATCTATGCCAACGAAGCTTTTACCCAAATGACGGGCTACCTACCCGAAGAAATCATCGGACAAACCCCCAGTTGCTTGCGTGGCCCTGAAAGCGACCCCACCCAAGTTGCTAAAATTCGCCGTACATTCTCTCGCCGAGAACCCCTACGCCTAGAATTGATTAACTACCGTAAAGACGGTTCAACTTATTGGGTGGAACTTAACAGCGTACCCATTGCCGACACATCCGGGAACGTTACCCACTGGGTGTCGGTGCAGCGCGATATTAGCGATCGCAAGCGCATGGAACAAGCATTTTTTGAAGAAAAAGAACTTGCTCAGGTTACTCTACAATCGATCGGCGATGCCGTAATCGCTACTGACGCCGACGGCTACATTTCCACCCTTAATCCAGTTGCCGAAAAACTCACGGGTTGGTCAACCTCGGAAGCTAAAGGTTTGCCCCTCGCCAGCGTGCTGAGAATAGTTGACGAAACTAGCCGGCAGCCGATTGAAGATATCGCCGAAATTGCTTTGTGCGAAGGTAGGATTGTTGACCAAGGCCGCAACAACTTGCTGATTGCCCACAACAACAGCGAATTTGCGATCGACCACTGCGTTGCCCCCATCCACGCTAGCAGCGGCGAAATTGTCGGGGCCGTCGTTGTGTTCCGAGATGTCACGCAAGTGCGAACTCAAGCGCGGCAACTCACCTGGCAGGCAACTCATGACCCCCTGACGCAATTAGTCAACCGCCGGGAGTTTGAGTACCAGCTAGAGCACGCCCTACACGGCGCTCAAGGTTACGGGCAAGAACACGTGATGCTTTACCTGGATCTAGATCGCTTCAAAATAGTTAACGACACCTGCGGTCATGCTGCAGGAGACGAACTGCTGCGCCAAGTCAGCCAGCTATTTAAAAGCAATATCCACAAAAGCGATATTTTGGCACGTCTGGGCGGCGATGAATTTGCCGTACTCCTGTACAATCGTCCCGTCGAACAAGGATTGAATGTTGCAGAAACGCTACTGCGAAGCATTCAGGGATTCCGCTTTGCGTGGCATGACAAAACTTTTTCGATCGGGGTCAGTATCGGTTTGGTTGCAGTCAATCCCAAAACAGCCTCGACATCTGTGATTTTGAGCGCGGCCGATATGGCCTGCTACGCTGCTAAAAATAAAGGTCGCAACCGGGTACAGGTTTATCAAGCCGGCGATCAAGAATTAATCAAACAGCACGGCGAAACCGAGTGGGTGGTGCAAATTAATCAAGCTTTAGAAGAAGATCGCTTTTGCTTGTACTCTCAGCCGATCGTACCTTTGCTCAATTCTCCAACCACCGGAACCCACTGCGAAATCCTCCTGCGCCTCCAGCTTGAAACTGGTGAGTTGGTGTCGCCCATGGCGTTTATTCCGGCTGCCGAACGCTACAACTTGATGCACGCGATCGACCGCTGGGTAATTCGCACTTTATTTAGCAATTTATCTAAAATTTTTACGGCCAATTTATTCGTCCAAAACCCTGGGGTAGGCAGCGATAAAATAGTTAGCTTCCCTGCTTGCTCTCTTTTATCTAATCCGAAATCCTTATTTGGCAAATATCCCAGCCTTTATTCAATCAACCTTTCAGGGGACAGCCTCAACGAAGAAAAGTTTATCGAGTTTATTCAGGAACAGTTTTCCATCCATCAAATACCGCCAGAAATAATTTGTTTTGAAATTACAGAAACCGTGGCGATCGCTAATCTCAGCAAGGCAGCAAGCTTGATTTGGCAACTCAAGGAACTCGGCTGCAAGTTTGCCTTGGACGACTTCGGCAGCGGGATGTCTTCCTTTGCTTACCTGAAAAGCTTGCCGGTTGATTATCTCAAAATTGACGGCAATTTTATTAAGAATATTGTCGATAATCCTATTGATATCGCCATGGTGGAAGCTATTACCAAAATCGCTCACGTCATAGGAATTAAAACTATTGCCGAGTATGTTGAAAATCAAAAAATTATGGATAAACTCAATGAACTTGGGGTAGATTACGCTCAAGGTTATCATTTGGGAAAGCCTCAACCTTGTAACTTCACATCTCCTATTTTAGAGGAAGTTTTGGGGGAGTTTTCTGTTGATTCTTTGGCTTTTGAAGCTAAGCTGGCTTGTTGAAAAGTTGACAGTTGACAGTTGACAGAAGGAAGAGGGAAGAAGGAAGAGGAAAGAGGGAAGAAGGAAGAGGGAGAATTGCCCAATTCCCAATTCCCAATTCCCAATGAAAACTGTCAACTGTCAACTGATAGCAGCTTCAATGTACTGACTGTCTAACAAAAAAGCACCTTTTTCAAAGCGAATTCCCCAATAATTGCCGGGACGCCGATCAATCACAACACCTTCAGCGCCGATCGCAATTAAATTCGCAGGCCGCAGCATCGGCATCGGTTCTGCAGTTTTGACGTAAGGCGGCATCGCCACAACTCGGACTTTTTGACCGATTGTAAATTCTTTTTCCATGAGTTTTATTCCCTAAAAAAACACCGTGATAAAGGAATTTTAACAAGGAATGTTTCTCTTTGATTGATTGATTAATTGATTGATTGATTAGGGATGATAATAAAAATGAGAACTATGAAGCGTAATTAAGCTAATTATCGGCAAAATTATTGATATTTTAGGCTGCCATCTTGGTTATATTCAAGTTCATAATATTTTCCCCCTAACCCTAAGTCATGAATACATCGTTGGTAGTTTTTGGCTCCCATATCGAAAGGGTTAGTCCTGTTCAATCTTGCCCATTCCGCTATCTTTAGCTGGTTACTTACCCCTGAAGCATCGGCTACGGTCTTGACAATCCAATCAAACAATTTTTTTCCTCTAAGCTGGATCTCACTCTACCTCTCTATATTAGCTATATCTTCATCTATAGGCAATCAAACATTTTTTGTCCTCTAAGCTGTATCTCACCCCTAACTAGGACGATCGCCCGTAACACCCCTGACCGATCGCGCTACAATTGTCAATCGGGATGAAAATGGCTGATTAGGAAAGTAGAGGAGTAGGTGATATGGCTACAAGTCGTCGCATTGAGCGTGTAGCTTCAATGATTAAACGGGAAGTCAGCCTGATGTTGCTGAATGGAATCAAGGACGACCGGGTAGGTGCCGGTATGGTTAGCGTTACCGATGTAATTGTTTCGGGAGACCTTCAGCATACAAAAATTTTTGTCAGCATCTACGGTACTGATGAGGCAAAGGCTGAGACTATGGAGGGTTTGAAATCTGCAACTAGCTACGTCCGCAACCAGTTGGGCCAACGATTGCAACTGCGCCGGACGCCGGGAGTGATTTTTCTCGAAGACAATTCTTTGGAACGGGGCGATAAAATGTTGATACTGCTGAATCAGCTTTCTGCCGATCGCAAACCAGGTATGTTAGATGACGAAGAATTGGCCGATGGCAATGATGATGATTTAGAAGCATACGAGGATTAGTGTCTGAAGGTAGTCAACAGTCCACAGTCAACAGTCCACAGTCAACAGTCCACAATTTCCCATTACCCATGATTGACAATCTTTCCTTACCAGAACTGGTGGCCCAGATGTTCGTGGTGCGCGCTTCTGGCTGCTTGTTCGACCACCAAATTCGCTATCCCGAATGGGAACCAACTGCCAGCAAACTCCGCTATTATCTGGAAAAGTTGGGCGTCGGCGGGGTGATTTTGGTCGGGGGAAGTGCTGCAGAGTTGGCAGTTCGATCGCAGCAATTGCAGTCTTGGGCTAAGTTTCCGCTACTGCTGGCGGCTGATATTGAGGAAGGTGTCGGCCAGCGGTTCGCGGGGGCAACTTGGTTCGGGCCGCCGATGGCGATTGCCGAAGTGGCGCGGCAGGATGCAGGTAAAGCCGATCGATATGCTGAACAAATGGGCGCGGTGACTGCGATCGAAGCTAGGGCGATCGGTCTAAATTGGATTCTCGCACCAGTAGTTGATGTTAACAACAATCCCGACAATCCTGTGATTAACGTCCGCGCTTTTGGCGAGACACCGGAAATTGTCGGGAAATTAGCCGCTGCTTTTATCCGCGGCGCAGGCGAACACCCGGTTTTGACTACAGCTAAGCATTTTCCCGGTCACGGGGACACTGCGGTTGATTCTCACTTGGAATTGCCGGTTTTGCCACATTCGCCAGCGAGATTAGCCCAGGTTGAGTTACCTTCTTTTGTCGAGGCGATGGCTGCTGGGGTCGATGCTGTGATGAGTGCTCACTTGCTGATTCCGGCTTGGGATGCGGAGTTTCCTGCTACTCTTTCTCGCAAAATTTTGATTGGGAAGCTGCGAGAAGAGTTGGGATTTGAAGGTTTGATTGTGACGGATGCTTTGGTGATGGGTGCGATCGCCAATAAGTATGGCGCTAATGAAGCTGCTGTTTTGGCTGCTGAGGCTGGTGCTGATGTTTTGCTGATGCCCCTTGACCCGGAAGCGGCGATTCTCGCAGTCTGCGAAGCTGTCACTCAAGGCCGGATTGATATATCACAGATCAAGGAATCTGTCAAGCGAATTTGGTCGGCTAAAGCTAAAGTCGGTTTGTCAGTAAAGGAAAAGGAAAAAGCAGTAGATTCAACCTCGATCGAGTTGATCGACTTAAGTTTGCTGGCAAATCCCAAGGCAAGGTCAACTGCTGCCGATATTTTGCGAGATTCTTTGAAATTTGGAGGTTCTCTGCCTTTAATGGCGAAAAAAAACCCAGAAAACCAGCTTTTGCGGAATTTGATTATTGTAGATGATGTTTTGGGGTGCGAGTTTTTGGGCAACCACACTCCGGCGATCGCGCTTCCCGAACAGTTTGGTTACGAATTGCAACTGATTGACGACCGCACAGCGGCGATCGCTGATAATACAGGTGCAGAGGATTTTTCTCCGACACTGCTGCAAATTTTCATTCGCGGCAATTGCTTCCGAGGCAGTGCTGGTTTGACCGAAGCAGCTCAAGATTGGTTTAAGAAATTATTAAAAACGGGAGAACTGCAAGCTGTGTTAATTTACGGCAGTCCCTACGTTTTAGAGCAATTTTTGCCACACTTGCCTCCGACTATTCCTTATGTATTTTGTTTTGGGCAGATGCCTGCAGCGCAATCTCTCGTTCTAGAAGTGCTATTCGGCATAGACGGAACTGGTAATGCTTGAGTGGCCAGACTTCTGAATCTTTCCTTTGCTGCTTGCGGGGTTAGGAGTTAAATTTATCAACCCGGTTTCTCACGAGAAATTCTGCCTTTGGTGGCGAAGTATCCAGAAACCGGGAATTGGACGCGGGTTCCTAAGTTCTAAATTGAGTTTTCCAGCAGATCCGCCTGCTTGTCGGGAAAATTTGCTGCTTCTCCAGATCCTAAGACAGATCCCATCACTTATTGATAATTCGTATAATTTATTTTTATTTACGGCAGTGAATTGTATAGCTGTATACGGACAAAATTTAACTTACATATTCGTAAGTTTGGACTATATTATTACCAGGGCCATAAAATTTTTTAGTAAAACATTGAGGGCGCATTATGATTCAGTCCACTATTCCCCAAATCCAATACTCTTTAGATGTGATCCAAGATGAAGCGCGTCACCTTGTCCACGAGGGCGTGCTGAGCCGCCAACAGCCTATCTACACGCTGTGCCAATTCATCCCACCCCGGGAATGGGCTTGTGTAGAGTGCGAATTAGAAAAATGCGACTTTTTGCTGCGCGATCGCATCGCCGACCTGATCGGTTCTGAAAAATGGGACAATGACTAAAGTTTGGTTCTCTTAAATTAAGTTGGCAAGTAAACTCCGGCTGTGTTAAAGACTCTTGATTCTTTAATGCTGGGAATTTTCGGCGCGCAAATTTTCCAACTCGGCCCTCAGCGCTGCCATGTGTGCAGTTAATTCTTGAATCTCTAGCTTTACGTTAGGCTGTACAACCGAATCGGGAGGGGCATCAGTCGCTGCATCTGATTGCTTGGGCGAGACAGATTCCCTGTCTGCATTCTCCCGATCGCCCGGTTGAGAAAAAATAGTATCTACAAAATTCCGAGCTTCTCGATCGGTCATTTCTCCTTTTTCCAGCAGCTCATCGGCTAGCTGGCCAAAATCTGACTTCAGTTTGTCAAGATTTTCTTCTCGCTTCAGAGGATCTTGCAATGTCTCAATTAAAAAGGAAGTTGCACCTAAAGTTAGGTGAAATCCTGTTTGCAGCATTTGAGGCAGGTTGTCGGGATTCATCTAAAAATGCCGCTAGAACGTTTTTCTGAGTTTTTGGTTCGCTAGTTGCTGAAAAGTGGTGGGCTTGCCACTTCTTAGCGGGAAGATGCTAATTTGTTGATGGCGATCGCCCCGAATCGGAAAGCTCAGCTTTTGGGGGGGACGCTTTTCTGTTGTTTCAATAATGGTATCATTACTTCGTAATTTTATAAATGTCAAGTGTAAACTTTTGTAACTAAGAATTCAGACATCCCCACTGGAACGATCAGTCTATCAGAACTTACCGACGGGGGGGAGAAACCCGGTTTCTACGAAAAATTTGCGAACAGGAACGAGAAATACAGGAAGAAACCGGGTTTCTGAGGTCAGCGTGCATCACTCCTATCTATTTAAGATTTGAGATTGGGAGATTTTAGGTTCAATCTAGTTAAGGATACAGCGCCTCACCGGTGGAGGGGTCAAATATAAATAGCCGATCGAAGTCAAGCTGTACCGTCAGTCGATCGCCCGATCGCAAGCGAACACTCGCAGGTATTTGTAACTGTACAGTAGTTTCAGCACTCAACAAAGGCAAACTCGCCCGGATTAAAGTTTCTCGCCCCAGAGGTTCCACTACTTTTACCTCTACATCCAGAGGGACTTTTTCTAATGCCCAAACATCCGTTTTCAAAGCATCATCTTCTACTGTTTGTGGGGTAAACATTTCTATATTTTCTGGACGGATGCCCAAATCAAATCCTTGTCCTTCTCTCGCCTGCAATTTTTTCTGAATCGAGGGCGGACAGGCTAAATGTTGATTTCCCACTTGAAAGGATTCGTTAGTATAAATAGCCGACAAAATGTTCATGGCGGGATTGCCTAAAAATGTTGCCACCATGCGGTTAGCGGGTTTCGCATAAATGCTTTGCGGGTCTCCTATTTGTTGAATTTTTCCCCCATTTAAGACTACAATTTTATCAGCTAAAGTCATCGCTTCCACTTGGTCGTGAGTGACGTAAACGGTGGTAATTCCCAGCCGTTGATGCAGTTGTTTGAGTTCTGCTCTAGTGTCGTCTCGCAGTTGAGCATCGAGGTTAGAAAGCGGTTCATCTAAAAGAAATACTTTCGGTTCGCGGGCGATCGCCCTTCCGAGTGCTACACGCTGCTGCTGTCCGCCTGATAGCTGTTTGGGCTTACGCTTGAGGAGGTGGTCGATCGAGAGCGATCGGGCTACTGTTTCAACTCGTTCTTGAATTTTAGTCGGGTCAACATTCCGCATCCGCAATCCAAAAGCCAGATTTTCCGCGACAGTCATGTGCGGGTAAAGCGCGTAATTTTGAAATACCATTGCTACATCCCGCTGTCTAGCAGGAATGTTGTTAACTAAATTATCTCCGATGTAAAGATTGCCGGAAGTTGCTGTTTCTAAACCTGCAATTGTCCGCATAATTGTCGATTTCCCGCAGCCGGAAGGCCCGACTAACACCCAAAATTCCCCGTCCGGGATTTTGAAGCTGATGTTTTCGATTGCAGTGACGTTTTGGTAGCGTCTGGTAATATTTTCTAAGCGAACATTTGCCATTTTGTGACTGTAATTGGTAATTGATAATTAGTGATTTTTACCTTCAGTCTTCAGCCTTCAGAAAACTGTTCCAATTCTAAAACTGTGCGGTCTAATTCTTCAACTAGAGGCGTTGATTCAGCTTGGCGGAATGCTTCTACTAAAGAACGATAATACCAGAGAGAACCGTCTTTGCCACCTTTGAAGCGTTCCCAAACACAGTCGCCCAATTGACGGGAATCTTTCAGGATCGATCGAACATTATAAAGTTTATCAGCAGCCGAGACTAATCTTACTGAGGCAGAAGCTGTAGAAATGCGATCGATATAAGCTTGTTTTCGCTGTCGCCAAGGGGGTTTCGGCGTCTCGTCACTGTCGGTACAGCCGTCTACAATCGCTGTGACTGTATCGCCAAAGCGGCGGCGGATGGCTTCGCGGGTGGTGGCGCCGCCTTGATCTTCGATCGCATCATGAAGCAAAGCTGCGATCGCCTCATCTTCATTTGCCCCATATTCTAAAGCTATACTAGCAGTGCCCAACAAATGGGCAATGTAGGGAACGCCGGAACCTTTGCGAACTTGGGTAGCGTGCAATTCCGTGGCATAGGTGAGGGCTTCAGAAAAACGGTTTGAGAGAATCATGAAAGTCACCTTTCTTAATTGCTATGATATATAAATTGTCGGGCTAAGTTGCAAAGACAAAATCTACAAATTTCCCTAAGATCATAAAGATGCGATCGAGAGCGATCGCTTGTAAACTTATAATCGTTAAACAGAGGTTGCGAGCATGACAGCTACTATACTTATACCAAAAAATGCCGACCAAAACTCAGAGCCAGAATTACCGCAAAAATCAGAAAATATAGCAGAAATCCCGCCAGAGTCTGAGCCTAAAAAAGTCATATCTCTGGAAGAATTTTTAGTCAGACCTGCTGATAGAATGGAATGGGTTGACGGCAACTTAGTGGAGAAAACAGGAATGACATTCAAGCACAGTCTAGCTCAATCTAAATTAGCGCGTTACTGGGGCAATTACAAAGACTCCAGCGGACAGGGAGGAGAAGTTCTCACCGAAATACTTTGCCGCACTAGCAAGCAGGGTCGCCGTCCCGATGTTGCTTACATTACTCCTGAACTGCTGCCACAATCCGGCAATTTTACAGCATTTTCCCAAAGTTTTCCTTTGATAGCAGAAGTTGCTTCCCCCGAAGATAGCGGCGAAGATTTATTTGCGAAAGGTCAGGAATATGTGGAATCGGGATGTTTAGAAGTGTGGTTGCTATTTCCTGAAGCTAGATTAATATTTGTGAATGCAGGGCAACGCTGGCGGTTGTTTAATGCGGATGAAGTTGTTAACACTCAAAGTGTGCTTGCAGGTTTTAGCGTAGCCGTCAGTGAATTGTTGGCTTGAGGAATTTGTTAAAATAATTTATTAAAACAATAAAAAGAGAAACTCCCGGTGAGAAACTTTAGCTTAAGACGGGGTTTAATAAGAATGTGGGAACGATCAAATCGAGTTTAAGATCGACCTACAGGTAAGTTTGAAGTATTGATACAGTTAACATCTGATTAGGGGACTGCGGCTTAGACTGAAAAGGACTGACCCTAAAGGGTAAGTAGATTTCTCCCACGACTAGAAGCCCAGGGCTTTATCTGCGATTTTCTATAAGCGGTAGTCTGCGAGGGGAATGGGGTTGAGAGATTTTTGGTGGAGTGCGTGCGATCGCCTTTAAATTTGAGCCAGAACGATCGCCCGATCTACTAAAAATCACACTCCGCTAATAGATCGCCCGCCGATCCCAGTCTCCGGGCCACTCCACCAACCAACGGCACATCAACCAACTCAGCGATAGCTGCACTTCCGTGGACAATAGAAAACCACTCGCAACTTACTAATGCGATTGCTTGTTGGAGGTACAAGATTAATTGTTAGCGTCGGTGTGTAGCCAGGAATTTAAACGCTTTGAAAGCTCTACCAAGGTGGATTGAACATCAACCTAGCAATTCCTCAAGTCTATTTTCCATACAAGCCACTAGCATTTCTATGTCAAACTCATCCGTGAATCTATTTAAACCTAAGCGCAAACTTTCCCTGCGATCGCTCTTGATTGTCCCGTTTGTATTACAAATCTTCGTAGCAGTTGGACTAACGGGATATATTTCCCTGCGGAATGGACAGAAGGCAGTTAATGATGTTGCCAGTCAGTTACGAAAAGAGATGAGCGATCGCCTCAACCTGCAAGTTCTGAACTATTTGGAAAAACCTTATATTGCCGGACAAGTGATCGTAGCTGCCGCCCAAGAGGGTCAGCTTGATTTAACAGATTTCACCAAACTGGAACGAACTTTGTGGCGGTTAGTCAGCCAAAATACCCTCGAAGACGTGCAAATTGGTTTAGAGGATGGCACGAATATTGCTTTAGATACAACAATCAATGACGGCATCGTTTCTCGCCTCAGTGACAAAGCACGTCTACCTCAACGCCAATTCTACAAACTTGATAATCGAGGTCAACGGGTCGCACTGCTCAAAACTCAGGCAGAGTTTGACCCCCGGACTCGACCCTGGTATAAAGTTGCACTGAAAGCCGGAAAACCAGCCTGGACATCTGTTCCCTACGTTAGCAGTTCGTATCAATCGGCTACCATGGCTCTATCCCAGCCGATTTACAATCGCGATGGAACGTTACTAGGGGTGCAAAAAAGTACCTTTCGGCTGGACAAGATTCATCGTTTTCTGAGCGAGTTGAAGGTGGGTCAAACGGGACAAACGTTTATCGTAGATCGATCGGGCAATCTGATTGCCAGTTCAAAGATCGGTCAGCCTTACATTCTGGATCTTAAAAATGAAGAGTTGCAACAAATTCCTGCCGTCAAGTCTGAAAGTTCTGTAATTCGTGCCACAGCGCAAGCTATCCTCGATCAATTTGGCAACTTCAACGCTATTCAACAGAGTCAACAGCTTGATTTTCTGCTGGCAAATCAGCATCTGTTCGTTCAAGTTTCAGCCATTCGAGACGAACGCGGCATTGACTGGTTGAGCGTTGTTGTAGTGCCTGAATCAGATTTCATGGCACAAATCAATGCCAATACTCGCACCACAATTTTGCTGTGTTTAGGGGCTTTGGTGGTAACGACTATACTGGGTCTTTTTACTTCGCGTTGGATTACCAAACCGATTTTGCAGCTACAAAAAGCCAGTCAGGCGATTAGTTCGGGACAGTTGGATCAAACACTTCAGGTGCAAGGTATTAGTGAATTAGAATCGCTGGCAGATTCCTTTAATCAGATGGCGGGTCAACTCAAAACCTCCTTTGTCCAACTGGAAAGCCGGGTTGAGGAACGCACCGCAGAACTGAAAGAAGCAAAACAGGTAGCCGATAGCGCGAACCAAGCAAAAAGCGAATTTCTCGCCAACATGAGCCACGAACTCCGCACACCCCTCAACGGCATTCTGGGCTATGCTCAAATCCTCAACCGATCCAAAGCGTTGCCAGCAAAAGAACGTCATGGGGTAGAAGTCATTTACCAGTGCGGTTCTCATTTGCTGACCCTGATTAACGATGTGTTGGACTTGTCCAAAATTGAAGCCGGCAAACTAGAACTCGCACCTAAAGCAATTCACTTTCCCTCATTCGTCCAAGGTGTCGCTGAAATCTGTCGCATTCGTGCCGACCAAAAAGGCATTGACTTCTTTTACAATCCCGATCCGCAGTTGCCTGAAGGGATTTTTGCGGATGAAAAACGGCTGCGTCAGGTGTTACTCAACTTGGTGGGAAATGCGATTAAATTCACCGACAAAGGTTCTGTCACGCTCAAGGTTGCGGTAGTTGAGAAGAATCCCAATCCGTCCACTCGCTGGGTCAAATTTCAAATTGAAGATACAGGCGTAGGAATTGCGCCCGAGCACTTGGATAAAATTTTCCAGGCTTTTGAACAAGTGGGCGATCGCCAGCGCCAAGCCGAGGGCACGGGTTTAGGATTGGCGATCAGCCAAAGGATTGTCCAACTTATGAACGGACAAATCCAAGTTAAAAGCCAACCCGAAGTCGGCAGTGAATTCTTTTTTGAGGTGGAACTGGCGATCGCCGCAGATTGGGCCGAGCAAAACTCCATCACAACTGGAAAACAAATTATTGGTTACGAAGGACAACGACGCAGCATTCTGGTGGTAGACGATCGTTGGGAAAACCGAGCCGTTCTCGTCAACTTGTTAGAGCCACTCGGATTCCAACTGACTGAGGCAGAAAATGGACAAGCAGGATTGGAAAAAATACGACAGTCTCAACCTGACTTACTGATTACAGACTTGGCGATGCCAGTTATGGATGGCTTTGAACTGCTCAAACAAATTCGCAGTGCAAAGGATTTGCAACCGCAGAAGATCATTGTCTCTTCCGCATCAGTATCACAAGCCTATCGACAGATGAGTTTAGATGCAGGGGCAAATGATTTCTTAGCAAAGCCAGTGGAAATCAGTGAATTATTTAACCTCTTAGCCACTCATTTAGAATTAAAATGGAAATATGAAATTACAGCCTCCAACGAGTCTGGTTCATCCATTCCAACGACTGCATTAGAAAATCCAGAAGGGAGTATTATTCCTTCCCCCGTTGAGTTAAAGACCTTACTAGAAATGGCACAAAAAGGCAACTTAAAACGGCTACGATCGCACACAGAGCAGATTGCTGGCTCTAACCCTGGCTACGCAGATTTTACCTCACAAATTATTCGACTGGCCAAGCAATTTAAAGCCGAAGAAATTGAAGAGTTGCTACAACAACACCTCACAGAGAAGAAAGCCGATGTCTAGTCCTGAATTAATTCTGGTGGTGGATGATACCCCTGCGAATTTAGAAGTGGTTTGTGAAACTTTAAGTGATGCGGGGTACGAAGTAGCAACCGCAATCAACGGCGATCGCGCTCTTAAGAGAGTCCAAGCTTATCCTCCTGATCTGATCTTGCTCGATGTTCAAATGCCCGGAATTGACGGCTTTGAAACCTGCCAACGTCTGAAGGCCGATCCGAAAACAGCCAGTATTCCCATCATTTTTATGACCGCTCTCTCCGATGCCGACAGTAAGGAGAAAGGATTTGTCCTGGGTGCTGTGGACTACATCACCAAACCATTTCAAGAAAAGGAGATGCTAGCACGGGTGAAAACTCATTTGCAGCTACGACAGTTAACTAAAAATCTCGAACAGCGTGTAGCTGATCAAACGGCTGATTTAGAAGCAGCACTTACACAACTGCAACAGTCTCAGATTCATTTAGTACAGACAGAAAAAATGTCGGCTTTGGGCAATTTAGTCGCGGGTGTCGCGCACGAAATTAATAACCCGCTTTGCTTTATTGCTGGCAATCTGAAACCCGCTCAGGACTATATTAAAGACCTCTTTAAACTAATTGAGTTATACCAAAAAGAACTACCTTATCCAAGTGCCTCACTACAGGAATTCGTGGAGGAAATAGATTTAGAATATTTACAAGAGGATTTACCCAAGTTAATAGATTCGATGCAAGAAGGAGTCGATCGCATTTGCACAATCAGCATTAGTTTAAGAACCTTCTCGCGTTCTGATTGCGATCGTCCTATTCATTACAATATCCACGACGGCATTGACAGCACAATCTTGATACTCAAACATCGCCTCAAAGCAAACGAATGTCGCCCGGAAATTCAAGTCATCACAGATTATGGCGATTTGCCACAGGTAGAATGCTTTGCCGGACAGTTAAATCAGGTATTTATGAATCTGCTGGCAAATGCGATCGAGGCCCTTGAGGAATCAAATCAAGGACGCAGTTTTGCTCAGATCAAAGCTAACCCCAACCAGATTACTGTCAAAACTCAATTGTCGGAATCTCAGGCAGTGATCCGAATTCAGGATAATGGGATTGGCATGACGGATGCGGTGAAGCCAAAAATTTTTGAGCATCTGTTTACCACCAAAGGCGTGGGGCAAGGAACAGGGCTAGGATTGGCGATCGCTCGTCAAATTGTAGTCCAGAAACACTCTGGATCTCTAGAAGTCAACTCAACTTTAGGTCAAGGTACAGAGTTTGTGATTTCAATTCCGGTGAAGGATCTCGCTGTAAAAGACATTCAGGCAACGATCTGCGTGGACGCAGCATAACAAATCATTGCAGCGGCGGCTTAAAGATGATTAATCCCCTCTTCAAACCCTCCAAACTATTGATATAGTAGTACGCGGTGCAAAAAACGGTAAACCATGACAGCCACAAATCTCGTCAATAAATTTGAGTACAAACCCCTATACAAACCGAATCAATTAATTTGCGGAACGGGGCAAACAGCCATTGTCAGCGGCTGGACAGTCAAAAGTGCGATCGGCAAACATTTACAACCCAACGAATTTGCTGCGATCGGACAACTATACTCTCCTACTCGCGGCATCAACTTCTTAATTAGAAACTTGCTGTGCAATCCCCACGTCCGCTTTTTAGTAATTCTCAACGCTACCAAAGAAGACAGCAACTCGGGTGCGGCAGCGTGCTTGCTCGACTTTTTTCGCAACGGCTTTGAAGCCGGCAAAAGCGATACTGGCAGAGATTGCTGGCTAATTAAATCTTCAATTTTTGGCTACATTGATATTGAAATAGCAGCAGAAGCCTTAGAACTATTGCGTCATTCAATAGAATGCAAAGAAGCCCAAAACATAGCCGATACAGTGACATTTGTCAAGTCTTTTTCCGCAAAAAAATCTGTGGAACCTTGGGGAGAACCCGTAACATTTCCGCTAGTCGAAATCGTCCCGACGGTACTCCCCGGTCAGAAATACGGACACAGAATCGAAGGCAAAACGATCGCCGAAACTTGGGTAAAAATAATCCACCGAATTAAGACCACCGGCACCTTGCGGCCGACTGGTTACGACGGACAATGGCAAGAATTAATCGACTTAATGGCAGTGATTACAGATGAACCTGCGGAGTTCTATTTTCCCGAACCGAATTACTTACCAATCGACCGCGATTTCCTCGAACAGTACAAACCGCAAATGCTCGAAGATGCCCCGTATAACGAAGGCATTAAATATACCTACGCACAGCGGATGAGGTCGTGGTTTGGCCGGGATCAAATTGAAGAAGTTATTGCCAAATTAATTAAGGAAATTGACGCGGCAAGTGCTGTAATTAGTTTGTGGGATGCGGGCGGAAATATTAACAGAAGACCTGACGGTTCCTCCGACCACCAGCACAGCGGCAGTCCTTGTTTAAATCACATTTGGGTGCGAGTTGTAGACGGTGAAATATCGCTAACTGCTACTCTCCGCAGCAACGATATGTTTGCGGCTTGGCCGGCAAATGCAATGGGTTTGCGGGCTTTGCAGCAGCACATTCGAGATGAAATTGCGAGGCGTTCCGATTATAATTTGACAATGGGCCCGTTGGTAACGCTGAGTCAATCGGCTCACTTGTATGACGATACCTTTGAAAATGCCGATCGACTAATTCAAACCCAATATGCTAAAATCTGCGAAGATCGAGACTTTTTCGATGCAGCAGGCAATTTTTTAGTTGAATTAGCCGACAATCAGATAGTTGTCACGCAAACCACCCCGGGCAGCGGCGAAGTGGTCACCTGTTATTCTGGAAAAAACCCTCTCAAGTTAGTGCGAGAAATTTGTGCGGCTTCCCCGGCTATCAAAGGCGAGCATATTGGTTATTTGGGAATAGAATTGCAGAAGGCTGCCGAGTGTCTGAAAACGAGCAAGCAATACATCCAGGATAGACGATGAATTTAGAAGAAGAAAGACCGACTTGGGACGAATACTTCTTAATGTTAGCAAAATTGGCCGCTACTCGATCGACTTGTCTGGCTTTTCCTGTAGGCGCGGTGATAGCTAAAAACAGGCAAGTTTTAGCAACGGGTTACAACGGTTCGCCGTCAGGTTCGGCACACTGTACTACTCAAGGCTTCTGCTATCCTGGTTTGAGTAGTTGCGACGCCAGTAAAACTTTGCCATCAAGGGCGGTTCACGCGGAAGCAAATGCGATCGCCAAAGCTGCTAAACACGGTATATCTACTGCTGGGGCTAGTATTTACGTCACTTTAGAACCCTGCATCTATTGTTTGAAATTAGTCATTGCCGCTGGAATTAGAGAAGTGTTTTACGAAACGAGTTTTAACAGTGGAGAAAAAGCTGCTTTGAGAGATACTTTTATCAGTGAAGGTATTGTTGAGTTAAAACAAATTCAGTTATCTGAAGATACAGCACAAAAGGCGGCTTTATTTTTGTTGAGTCCTACATCTGTGTCCAAAAATTTAGTATAGGAGCAATCCTCCCCGTGGTTGTCGCAACCACAGGAAATAACTGTGCTGTGTTCCTATAAATGATATTTATTTGCTGGCCATTTGTAGGGATACGGCATTGCCGTATCCTAAATCCCGCGTGATACAAATGATATTTATTTTACGCTTTGTAAAGACACAGCAATGCCGTGTCCTTACAACAAATAGTGATGGTAATTAACCAAAAAACGGCATTACAAATTGTGAATACTGTGTAGTTTGCTCAATCAAACTCCTTCACAGCTTGCAAATAGTCGATCGCCGCATCTATCCTCGAAGAATACCTAAAAGCAAACTGATCGAACCAATATCCCTCATCGGAATTTTTATCCAACTTTTTCAGCCAAACCTGAGCTTGCCTAACTTTCTGTCTGTGCGTTTGTACGTCCAACTGCAGCCCCGCGACTTTTTCTGCTGGCTGCGGTTCCAGTGAAGCCACTTCCTGAGCTTTATTTTGTGCTTCGTGCTCAGCCTTAAGCGGTTTCAGTGCAGCTACTTCCTGAGCTTTATTTTGCGCTTCGTACTCAGCCTTAATTTGAGCTAAATCCTTATCCAAAGAACCAGCATACAAATTTATATCTGATGTTTTAAATGTTTGATTTGACGGCACTGCTGCTTGTGGCAAAGGCGCTTGTGCTTGCACCGACGGCTGAGTTTTCAACTCAGCATTTTTTTGAGATGCTTGATACTCTGCCTTAAGTTCACCTAACAGGCGCTCGATCGATTCCATAACTTAAACCCCCTAAAAAATGCTGCTGGGCTAACTGGCCCAAATATAATCGCGTGAACTTCGCCCGCCTCCTCAATCAGTTATTGCATTCAGCAATACCTCTGTCAGGGTCATTCCTTCAATATCATCCATCGTCACAGTATCAACGATATCGAATTTAGCCCCGGCACTTTGCAGTTCGTCATCCAATATTTTGAGAAACTTAGTAGCTTCCGGCGCATTCCCTACTTGAATGAAAGAAATCGCCAGCTCTTCATCTCGATCAAGCTTCCGCGAAGCCTCTATGATAGTTTTCATCACTTCTTTGCGATCGTCCGGTTCCCCGTCCGTCACCACTAATATTGTTTCCCCATTTTGCTTGGTCTTACCGGATGCTTTGCGCTGAAAATAACTGTTCAGAGCGTCTTGCAGAACAGCAGCTAAATTCGTAGTTCCCGAAGGTTCGTTTTCTTGGAAAATTTGCACGACTTTAGCTGATGTTACGTTGTCATAGCGCTTGAAGCGACCGGAAAACACATAAACTGTTATGCCATCAGGATCAAGTTCTTCGCATTTATTCGCCAATGCGATCGTCGATTCTTGCATGAGCGCCCACCGACTTTTACCGCCCATCTGGTCTTTTGTGTACATACTGCCGCTTTTGTCAATAATCATGGTATAATCGCGGTTCTGAAGCATAAGATTTTTCCTGTTAATTAAGTTTTTCCCAAAAATATCAAAACCAGCGAGCAGAAGCTGTTGAGCTTTAGTTGCTCGCTGCGTTTTTTTAGTTGATTTGCGATCGCAAATACCGGAATTTAAGCTGCAACTAAAGCATCTTTAAGTGGCTTCCAGCTAAAAGCTCGATCGCCCCCCATCTCCACTGCTATTTTAACTCGCGGTTCTAACGTCGGCAAAACAGTCAAATACTCAATCTCCTGACTCGACAAAATCTGCCCTTCAATAATCCACAGCACCAGTCCTTTTGCTTTCGGCCGCAAATTGTCTAATTGAGTTTGCAACATCGGCGGCACATAGTACGTATAACCCACAGCCCCTTCATTGCCAGTAGTTTTCTTGCCCAAATGCGGCGGCCGCACCCCATGAACCCCCGTCAAATACATCGCCAAATCGCCCAAACCCCGTGCCGAAATCGTGTACGCACCGTAGCCCGCAGCCCTCAGCCTGCGGAGGTAGCGCCCCTCAAATCCTCCCTCTAAAGGAACGTACAGGGCCAGCGACCCCGACTTTTCCAAATCCCGAATCAGATCAGATCCCGTCGTAATCAGTCCCATAAATTTGTGTTTCCTGCTGTATCAAAATTTGGTCGATCGCTGCTTGCGAGCTGGAAATATTATAAATGCTAAAGTTGAGGCGAAAAATTCTCATCGCGGCCTTGACAAACGGCAAACACTTCATGTACTATTGTGAATTGTCGCCGTAAAGGATACTGAGTGGTTTTATGCTCAAGTCCTGGCACAAACAAGCAAGACCGAGACAAAACTCGGAGATCGAACAGGTGAAAAGCCTCGAATCTCAAACCTTGCAAGACTTCCACAAGCTCGCTCCCAAATTTAAAACTCAAATTTTAAACACCGAGGAAGGCTGTTGGTTGATAACAGTTAATTGCAGGAACACTGAAATAAATGTTTCTGCACAAGAGCAAGCGGATTGACGTAAATTTCGCAATCCGAAACCTCTTGCGTAAATAAAAGGAAAAAAATCCGTGTCTGTAGGCATTCTTGGCACTAAACTAGGCATGACTCAAGTGTTTGACGCCGAAGGGAGAGCCATCCCCGTCACCGTCATACAAGCAGGGCCTTGTACAGTAACTCAAATCAAAACAAAACAAACTGACGGCTACGGTGCCGTTCAAGTTGGATACAACGAAGTCAAACCAAAGGCTCTCAACAAGCCAGAACTAGGACACCTTGCCAAGTCGGGGGCGAATCCACTGCGCCACTTGCAGGAATACCGATTGGAAGACACCAGTTCATTTGAATTAGGTCAACAACTAAAAGCAGATACTTTTACACCGGGACAAATAGTAGATGTCATCGGTACCAGCATCGGTAAAGGTTTTGCAGGTTTTCAAAAGCGCCACAACTTTAAACGAGGCCCCATGTCTCACGGTTCCAAGAACCACCGCGAGCCTGGATCAATCGGGCCTGGAACTACTCCCGGTCGCGTTTATCCCGGTAAAAAAATGGCGGGACGTATGGGCAACGTTCAAGTCACCGTCCGCAAACTAACAATTGTCCGGGTGGATACAGAGCAGAATTTACTGCTAATTAAGGGAGCAGTTCCCGGCAAAGCTGGCGCCTTAGTCAATGTTGTGCCTGAGAAAAAAGTAGGACGTTAGTCAGTAGTCATTAGTCAGTAGTCAGCAGTCAGTAGATAGTGGTTGGCCGTTAGTAGCAAGCAATAACTAAGAACTAAAAGCTGAAAACTAAGAGCTGAAAACTAAGACCTGAGAACAGACAACAGACGACAGACAACAGACAACAGACAACTAACAACAGACAACTAACAACAGACAAAGGACAAAAGATATGGTTAACTGTGTAGTGCGAAATTGGCAAGGCGAAGAAGTTGGGGAAACAACTTTAGAACTGCGCGTAGCCAAAGAAGAAAATGCGTCTCACATCGTTCACAGAGCATTGACGCGGCAACTGAATAACGCCCGTCAAGGAAATGCTTGCACCAAAACTCGATCGGAAGTCAGAGGCGGTGGCCGCAAACCCTGGCGTCAAAAAGGCACAGGCCGAGCCAGAGCAGGTTCTATCCGTTCTCCGCTGTGGCGGGGCGGCGGTGTCATCTTCGGGCCAAAACCGAGAGACTTTGAAGTCAAAATGAACAAAAAGGAACGCCGTCTCGCTTTGCGGACAGCATTCCAAAGTCGCACCGAAGACATCATTGTGGTTGAAGAATTTGCAGAGCAATTTCCGAGACCGAAAAGCAAAGAATTGCTGAGTGCGATCGCCCGCTGGGGCATCGAACCCGATACAAAAGTTCTGTTAATCTTGCCAGAACCACAACTAAACGTCTACTTGTCAGGACGCAACATCGAATTAGTAAACGTCATTTTGGCAACGTCCCTGAATGTTTACGACGTTCTCGCCGCTGACAAAATTATCGTTACCTCTACAGCCATAGCTAAAATTCAGGAGATTTACGGTGAGTAAAATCGACCCCCGCGACTACGCAGATTTGATCCAGCGTCCGATTCTCACCGAGAAAGCTACCCGAATGATGGAATTAAATCAATTCACATTCGACGTAGCCCCCAAAGCGACCAAGCCTCAAATTAAAGCTGCAATCGAAGAGCTATTTAAGGTTAAAGTCACCGCAGTCAACACCCAAAACCCGCCGCGTAAAAAGCGTCGAGTTGGCAAATTCGTCGGCTTTAAACCTTGTTACAAGCGAGCAACCGTAACTCTGACCGACGGAGACTCCATCCGCAAACTCCTATTCCCAGAAGTTTAGCCAATTTTGGATTTTAGATTTTAGATTTTAGATTGCGGTTAACGGGTGAAAATAGCAAACCCAGAAAGCTAGCAAGTTAACTGATAATCCCAAATCTAAAATCCAAAACCGCCAAGTCCAAAATCCCAAATCTAAAATCTAAAATCTAAAATCGATTATGGGCATCCGTTCTTACCGACCTTATACCTCCAGCACCCGGGAACAGACCGTCTCGGACTTTGCTGAAATTACCAGATCAGAGCCAGAAAAGTCTCTAACCAGCAACAAGCACACCAAACAAGGCCGCAACAACCGAGGCGTCATCACTTGTCGCCACCGGGGAGGCGGTCACAAACGGCTGTATAGAGACATCGACTTCCGCCGCGACAAACACAGCATTCCCGCTACCGTCAAGGCGATCGAATACGACCCCAATCGCAACGCCCGCATCGCCCTCGTGTTCTACAAAGACGGCGAAAAACGGTACATCCTGCACCCGCTCAACTTAAACGTCGGTACAGTTATTGTCTCAGGCCCCGACGCGCCGATCGAAATCGGCAACGCCCTACCCCTGAAGAACATTCCCCTCGGTACCAGCATTCACAACGTCGAGCTAGTACCCGGAAAAGGCGGACAAATAGTCCGTTCCGCAGGCTCCAGCGCTCAGCTAATGGCAAAAGAAGGTAGCTACGTCACCCTCAAACTGCCATCCGGCGAACAGCGCAAAGTCCGCGCCGACTGCTACGCCACCATCGGTCAAGTCGGCAACACAGACGCCAGAAACCTCAGCCTCGGTAAAGCCGGCCGCACCCGCTGGAAAGGTCGCAGACCCACCGTTCGCGGTAGCGTCATGAACCCGGTAGACCACCCGCACGGCGGTGGCGAAGGCAGAGCTCCTATTGGGCGTCCGGGGCCTATGACTCCTTGGGGTAAACCAGCATTGGGTGCCAAAACTCGACGCAAAAACAAGCGCAGCGACGCTTTAATCGTCCGGCGCCGCCGCAAATCTTCCAAGCGTGGCAAGGGCGGCAGACAAAGTTAAGGAAGAAGGAAGAAGGAAGAAGGAGGAAGGAAGAAGAAAGAAGGAACAACAAAAAAGTTTTCCGCGCTCTTTTATTCCTCCGACTTTCTTCCCAATTCAATTCCAACTGCTAATTACTAATTACCAAAATCATGTCTCGATCGCTAAAAAAAGGCCCGTTTGTCGCAGATCATCTGATGACAAAAATAGAAAAACTCAACGCCGCCGGCCAAAAACAAGTAATTAAAACTTGGTCGCGCTCTTCCACAATCCTGCCCCAAATGGTAGGGCACACAATCGCCGTTCACAACGGCAGACAGCACGTACCCGTCTACCTCACAGACCAAATGGTCGGTCACAAACTAGGAGAATTCTCCCCCACTCGCACCTTTAGAGGTCACGCTAAAAGTGGTGACAGAAAGACAAGTAAAAAATAGCCTAATTAGGTGACAGGTAATAGGTGTTCGGAAAAACTTTTTCCCAATTACCAATTACCTTTTCCCCAATTACCAACTACCAATTACCCAAATCGAAATGGCTATAGATACCACATCCGAAATTAAGGCGATCGCCCGTTACATCCGGACATCGCCCTTCAAAGTGCGCCGAGTCCTCGACCAAATTCGCGGCAAAAGCTACCAAGAAGCGCTGATTTTACTCGAATTCATGCCCTACCGCGCCTGCGAACCAATCGTCAAAGTTTTGAGATCGGCAGTAGCCAACGCCGAACACAACGCAGGATTGGATAAATCCAAGCTGGTAGTTTCTCAAGCTTACGCAGACCAAGGCCCAGTCCTCAAACGCTTTAGACCCCGCGCTCAAGGTCGTGCCTACCAAATCCGCAAGCCAACTTGTCACATTACCGTAGTAGTAGCTCCGCTCGTAGAAAACTAAACCAGGGAAAATGTAATAGGTAATAAACAGCTTAAAGTTGAAAAAAATGGGTAATCACCAATTACCAATTACCAATTACCATTACCAATTACCAATTAACTCATCAACTATTATGGGCCAAAAAATACATCCAATTGGTTTTCGCCTCGGCATTACCCAAGAGCACCGCTCTCGCTGGTTTGCTGATCCCAAAAACTATCCCGAACTCTTGCAAGAAGACTATAAAATTCGCAAGTACGTTCGCAAAACCCTCAGCAATGCAGGCATTTCCTCGGTCAGAATTGAACGGAAAGCCGATCAAATCGACCTAGAAGTGTTCACAGCCAGACCAGGCGTTGTCGTAGGCCGCGGCGGAGCAGGCATCGAAACCTTGCGCGTCGGTTTGCAGCAGCAACTCGGTAGCAACCGCCAAATCCGCATCAACGTCGTGGAAGTCCAGCGAGTAGACGCCGATGCCACACTGATCGCGGAATACATCGCTCAGCAACTAGAACGGCGCGTATCCTTCCGCCGAGTCGTCCGCCAAGCAATCACCCGCGCCCAAAAAGTCGGCATCCAAGGCATCAAAATTCAAGTCAGCGGACGCCTCAACGGCGCAGAAATCGCCCGTACCGAATGGACACGCGAAGGAAGAGTCCCGTTGCACACGCTGCGGGCCGACATCGACTACTCCTACTGCACTGCTCAAACCATCTACGGTATTCTCGGCATTAAAGTTTGGGTTTTCAAAGGCGAAATTATTCCCGGACAAGAACAAGAAGCTGCACCAAATGCAGCAGTACCCCGGACTAAACAAAAGCGCCGTCGCCAGAACTTTGAAGATCGATCGAACGAAGGCTAACTAATTGTTAACTGTTAGTTGTCACTTGTTAAGTGTCAGTTGTTCCAAACCAATTAGCAATTAGCAATTACCAACTACCAATTACCAATTACCAATTACCCAACTCCCAAAGCCATGTTAAGCCCTAAAAGAACAAAATTCCGCAAACAACAGCGCGGGCGAATGAGCGGTATTGCCACCCGCGGCAACACAGTTAGCTTTGGCGACTTCGCGCTCCAAGCCATCGAACCCGCCTGGATCACTTCCCGCCAAATAGAAGCCGGACGCCGCGCCATGACTCGCTATATCCGCCGGGGCGGCAAAATCTGGATTCGCATTTTTCCCGACAAACCAGTCACCCAGCGCGCCGCAGAAACCCGGATGGGTTCTGGTAAAGGCTCACCTGAGTTTTGGGTTGCCGTCGTCAAACCCGGCCGGGTAATGTTTGAAATTGGCGGCGTAAGTGAAGAAACTGCCCGCGAAGCAATGCGTTTGGCATCTTTCAAATTACCAATTAAAACCAAGTTCATCACCCGCGAAGAAGACCAGTCATAGCGATAATCGAAGGTAGAAGTAGGTCGGCATTGGTCAAAATTTTAAACGGCTACAGCAATTTAAAATCGGTCATTCATAACTTTTCTTTCCTTCGACATTCAGCATCTAGACAATTCGGTCTTCTGTCATACCGAGAGCTAACGAGAAAGCACACAATTATGTCTTTGACCAAGATTAAAGAAGCTAGAGAATTAAGCGATGCTGCTGTAGCAGAGCAAATTTTAGCCGTCAAGCGCCAACTAATGGAATTGCGGCTCCAGCAAGCTACCGGCCGCATGGAAAAGCCTCACCTGTTCAAGCACGCCAAACACCGGCTAGCTCAATTGATGACAGTTGAACGCGAGCGCCAAATCGCTGCTGAGAAAGAAGCTGCAGAAAAATTAGCCGCATCTAAACAGGTAGCAAACCCTGCTGCAACCGCAGCAGTCAGCCAAGAGTCAGAAGCAGCAGAGCCGACGATCGCACAGTAGCTAAAAAAAGTCAATTGCACAACAAAAATAGGTAGCTATGGCAATTAAAGAACGAGTTGGCGTAGTAGTCAGCGACAAGATGGATAAAACCGTCGTGGTAGCAATCGAAAACCGCTCCTCCCACACCAAATACGGCAAAATCGTAGTCCGCACCAAGCGGTACAAAGCTCACGACGAAGAAAATCAGTGCAAATCGGGCGATCGCGTCCGCATCACTGAAACTCGCCCTTTGAGCAAAACCAAACGCTGGACGGTTGCTGAGATTTTCGGGACAAAAAACGGCTAACAGTTAATTGCGACATCGCGATCTCCCGATCAAAAATTAACCATCAACTAGCAGTCAACAGTCAACAGTCAACAGTTAACACTCAACAGTTAACACTCAACAATCACCATGATTCAACCCCAGACATACCTCAATGTCGCCGACAATAGCGGAGCCCGCAAACTGATGTGCATCCGCGTATTGGGAGGCGGCAACCGTCGCTACGGCGGAGTCGGCGATGTCATCATTGCCGTCGTCAAAGACGCCATCCCCAATATGGCCGTCAAAAAATCAGATGTCGTCCGGGCTGTCATTGTCAGAACCCGCAAAGGCCTGCGCCGCGACAGCGGCATGAGCATTCGTTTTGACGATAACGCCGCCGTTATTATCAACGTAGACGGTAATCCCAGAGGCACTCGTGTTTTCGGGCCCGTCGCCCGCGAATTGCGCGACAAAAACTTTACTAAAATCGTTTCCTTAGCCCCGGAGGTACTTTAAAATGTACGGAAAAAAGGGTAAACCAACTAGCGAACTGCAGCGCTACAGAATGCACGTCAAAGCAGGCGATACCGTGCAAATAATTACTGGCAAAGAGAAAGGAAAAGTCGGAGAAATCTTAAAGACATATCCTAAAGTCAGCAAAGTAATTGTTAAAGGTGTAAACATCAGAACCAAGCACGTCAAGCCCCAGCAAGAGGGAGAGTCCGGGAAAATACTCACGTTTGAGGCTCCCATTCACAGCTCAAATGTCATGCACTATTCCGAAAAAGAGAAAATAGCCAGCCGCGTTTGCTATACATTTAGCGAAGACGGCCGCAAACTCCGACAGCTCAAAAAAACAGGAGAAATCCTCGATAATTAGTCATTAGTCATTAGTCATTAACTGACAACTGTCAACTGACAACCGTCAACTGACAACTGACAAAGAACAATTCCCTGACCAAGCCCAGGGACAGTTAACGAAACACAAAAACTATGCCGGACAAACTCAAGGTTCTTTATCAAGGAAAAATCGTTCCCACACTGATGGATCAGTTTAAATATACTAATATCCATCAGGTTCCCAAACTCGTCAAAGTCACAGTGAACCGCGGTTTGGGAGAAGCATCTCAAAACGCTAAGGCACTGGATTCGTCGATTAACGAAATTGGCATCATCACCGGGCAAAAACCAGTGGTGACGCGGGCGAAAAAAGCGATCGCAGGCTTCAAAATCCGCAAAGGAGTACCCGTCGGCGTTATGGTGACGCTGCGCGGCGATCGTATGTACGATTTTCTCGATCGGCTGATCAACCTCGCACTCCCCCGCATCCGCGACTTCCGCGGCATCAGCCCCAAAAGCTTCGACGGTCGTGGTAACTACAGCTTGGGTCTGAGAGAACAGCTAATTTTTCCAGAAATAGAATATGACCGCATCGATCAAATTCGAGGCATGGACATTTCAATTATCACCACAGCAAACACCGACGAAGAAGGACGCGCCTTGCTTAAAGAAATGGGAATGCCGTTCCGGGACAACTAAGCACTAGAGTAAGAAGCAAAAGATGGCAGCTAACGATACCATAGCAGATATGTTGACGCGCATTCGCAATTCTTGCATGGCGCGCCACCAAACAACGCAAATTCCAGCTACAAAAATGACCCGCAGCATCGCCCAAGTCCTCAAAAGTGAAGGCTTTATCAGCGAATTTGAAGAAGCAGAACCAGAAGGGATTAAGCGACATTTAGTGCTTTCTCTAAAGTACAAAGGTAAAACTCGCAAGCCTATTATCACGGCACTTAAGCGAGTCAGCAAACCAGGACTGCGCGTTTACTCGAACCGTAAAGAATTGCCCAGAGTATTAGGCGGAATTGGCATTGCCATTATTTCCACCTCCAGCGGCATTATGACCGATCGAGAAGCTCGACGCCAAGGTTTGGGCGGTGAAGTGCTTTGTTATGTTTGGTAGTCATTAGTCATTAGTCATTAGTCGCTGGTCGTTGGCAACAGACTCCAAAATCAATCACTAAGGACTAATAACTCAAGACTAATAATCAAGGACTAATAACTAAAAACAAAGGACAAAAAACTATGTCGCGAATTGGCAAGCGTCCGATTAGCATTCCCACTAAAGTCACCATCACCCTAGACGGTCAAAAAGTAGCCGTCAAAGGCCCTAAAGGTGAACTTTCCCGAGTAATCCCAGCGGAAATCCTCATGGGAATTGAAGGCGAGACTTTACTCGTTACCCGCCGAGACGAATCTCGCGTCGCCAGACAACTGCACGGCTTGTGCCGCACCCTAGTCGCCAACATGGTCGAAGGTGTATCCCAAGGTTTTCAGCGGCGTCTCGAAATTATCGGTACAGGTTATCGGGCACAGGTTCAAGGACGGAACCTGATTTTAAACGTCGGTTACAGCAAACCCGTTGAAATGCCCCCTCCAGAAGGCATCACAATGGCAGTTGAAGGCAACACCAACGTCATTGTCTCCGGCATTGACAAAGAACTCGTAGGCAACACAGCAGCCCGCATCCGCGCGGTGCGTCCGCCTGAAGTCTACAAGGGCAAAGGCATTCGCTACAGCGGCGAAGTCGTCCGGCGCAAAGCTGGTAAAACAGGCAAAACAGGTAAGAAGTAACAATGAAGCTTACTCGCAAAGAATCAGTCCAGCGCAGACACCGCCGTGTTCGGCGCAAGGTGTTCGGCACCGCCGAACGTCCCAGACTCGCGGTATTTCGCTCGGATCAGCACATCTACGCTCAAGTAATCGACGACACGGCACAGCACACTTTGGCTGCTGCGTCAACCCTTGATCCCGAATTGAAGTCAAATCTCAGTTCTGGCGGCAACTGCTCCGCGAGCGTGCAAGTCGGTCAGTTGATTGCCAAACGCTGTTCCAGCGCTGGCATAGTCAAAGTCGTATTCGATCGCGGGGGCAACCTCTATCACGGTCGTGTCAAAGCCCTCGCAGAAGCAGCTCGCGAAGCCGGGTTAGACTTTTAGAGGGGGTAATGGGTAGCGGGTAATGAGTAATTAAAAAGTAAAAAGTTGAAAGTTGAAAGTTAAAAGGCAAAATCCAGATTTCTTCTATTTTTACTTTTTACTCAAACAATTACCATTTGCCGATCGCCTTTCACCAATTACTAATTCCCACAGGACAAAACTATGGCAGAACAAAAAGAACAGCGCAACAAGAAAAAAAGCAGCAGCAACAACAAAGGGCGCGAAAAAGAATCCGAATGGCAAGAACGGGTTGTTCAGATTCGGCGCGTTACTAAAGTAGTCAAAGGTGGTAAAAAACTCAGCTTCCGCGCCATAGTCATTATCGGCAACGAACGCGGTCAAGTTGGAGTAGGAGTCGGCAAAGCTAGCGACGTAATCGGTGCCGTTAAAAAAGGCGTCGCTGACGGCAAAAAGCACCTAATTGAAGTGCCCCTCACCAAATCTAACTCCATCCCTCACCCCATCAACGGTGACGGTGGCGGAGCTAAAGTCATGATGCGGCCAGCCGCTCCGGGAACCGGGGTAATTGCAGGGGGAGCAGTGCGAACTGTTCTCGAACTAGCAGGAGTCCGCAATATCTTAGCCAAACAGCTAGGTTCTGGAAATCCCTTAAACAACGCCCGAGCAGCAGTCAATGCCCTCTCCACCCTCCGCACCTTGTCCGAAGTTGCTCAAGAGCGCGGAATTCCAGTAGAAAATCTCTACGGTTAGGGCACGCGAGAATGGGAAACTGTAAGTTTTGAGTGTTAAGTGCTTGCGGTGAAAATAAAAAAATCCGCAACTTAAAACTCACGCACTCAAAACTACTGCCTACCCGCTCTCTAAATACCAATTACCAATTACCAATTACTAAAACTATGAGATTGCAAGACGCCCGACCCAAAGCAGGCTCCCAAAAGCGCCCCCGACGCTTGGGCAGAGGTATTTCTGCCGGTCAAGGCGCGAGCTCCGGCAAAGGGATGCGCGGTCAAAAATCTAGAGCCGGTAGCGGCACTAGACCCGGTTTTGAAGGAGGTCAAAATCCTCTCTACCGCCGTCTCCCCAAGTTGAAAAGCTTCCCTCTAGTGAACCGGAAAGAGTACACTACCATTAATGTAAGTAAATTAGCATCGCTGCCAGCAAACACCGAAGTTACTCTCACCTCTTTGATCCAAGCAAAAATTGTCACCACAGACGACGGGCCGCTGAAAATCTTAGGAGATGGTGAACTGAATGTACCTTTGCAAGTGCGCGCCTCGGCTTTTACCGCAGGTGCTCGAACCAAAATTGAAGCTGCAGGCGGAAGTTGCGAATTAGTTGCCTGAAGATTTGAGGTTTGAGAGTCTGTCCAAATCTCAAATCCTCAAGCTTGCTATCAGAAAATGATTTAGTCGAAAATCCCAAATCTAAAATCCAAAATCGTAACTATGGACGTTAGTAGAGAGAAAGCGCCAACTGCACAAGAGACGTTCATGCAGATGGCTCAAGCTGCTGGTTTGCGAGGCCGCATCCTCGTAACTGTTGGCTTACTGATTTTAGTACGCCTGGGTGTCCACTTGCCAGTCCCCGGCATCGATCGAGTCGCCTTTGCCCAAAACGTCCAAAATAGCCCTTTAATTGGCTTTCTGGACTTGTTCTCAGGAGGCGGCTTGTCAGCGTTGGGGATTTTCGCGCTGGGGATTTTGCCCTACATTAATGCTTCAATTATTGTGCAACTTCTAACCGCGGCTCTGCCAAGTTTAGAAGAATTACAGAAAAATGAAGGGGAAGCAGGGCGACGCAAAATTTCTCAAATTACTCGCTACGTTTCTTTAGGCTGGGCAATTCTGCAAAGTGTTGGCATTGCGATTTGGGTCAGCCCTTTTGCTCAATCTCCAGCGCCTTTATTCATAGCACAAACTGCTTTGGCTCTGACAGCAGGCTCAATGTTTGTGATGTGGATATCGGAAGTGGTGACGGAGCGAGGCATCGGGAACGGAGCGTCGCTGCTTATCTTTATCAACATTGTGTCGGTTTTGCCACGTTCTTTGGGACAAACTTTTGAATTGGCTCAAAGTGGGGACACGCAAGTGGTCGGCCGTGTAGTCGTTCTGCTGCTGGTCTTTTTGGTGACGATTGTCGGGATTGTTTTTGTTCAGGAAGGTACTCGTCGCATTCCGATTATTTCGGCCCGCCGCCAAGTCGGCCGCAAAGTTTATCGGGAGAGCCGGAGCTATCTGCCCCTGCGCTTGAATCAAGGCGGAGTGATGCCGATTATTTTTGCATCTTCGGTTTTGATTGTGCCTTCTTTCCTCGCTCAGTCTCTCAATAACCCGTTTTTGGTTCAAGTTGCTAATGTTTTGAGTCCGAACGGGCCGGCGCCTTGGGCTTACGCGCTGTTTTATCTGACTTTGATTCTGTTTTTCAGCTATTTCTACGCTTCGTTGATTGTCAACCCCGTAGATATGTCTCAGAACTTGAAGAAAATGGGCGCCAGTATTCCTGGAATTCGTCCCGGTCAGAAAACCAGCGATTATGTGGAGAAGGTTTTGAACCGTTTGACTTTCTTGGGAGCGATATTTCTCGGTCTGGTGGCCATTGTACCAACTGCTGTAGAAAGCGCGATCGGCGTGCAAACTTTTAGAGGCTTTGGCGCAACGTCCCTACTGATTCTAGTGGGTGTCGCGATCGAAACTGCTAAGCAAATTCAAACTTACGTCATCTCCCAACGATATGAAGGAATGGTGAAGTAATCGCAATGCAATTGATTTTTATGGGGCCTCCAGGGGCAGGAAAGGGAACTCAGGCTCAGATTTTAGCAGCTCTCTGGAAAATACCCCACATTTCTACCGGTGACATCCTACGCGCCTGCGTGGTTGCCAAAACGGACTTGGGTCAAAAAGCCAAAGCCTACATGGATGCTGGTGAGTTGGTTCCAGACGAGTTATTGATGGATATCGTACAAGAGCGCATGAAGGAACCAGATGCTAGTGCAGGCTGGATTCTGGACGGCTTTCCCCGTACTGTGGCACAGGCAGCGTTTTTTGACAAACTGCTGTGTGATGTTGGTACTGGGGGAACTACGTCTGGTAAGGACTGCGCTCTTAGAGCTGTCAATTTGGACGTTCCTGACAATATTTTGGTGGCTCGCCTGTTGTCGCGGGGTCGCCAAGATGACAATGAGGAGACAATCCGCCGTCGGTTGCAAGTTTATCGCGAGCAAACTGAACCTTTAATTGAGTTTTACAGAAACCGCGAACAGTTAGTTGCTGTTGATGGCGCTCGACCGATGGAATTAGTCACCGCAGAACTGCAACAATCTCTCTCGATCAACTCTTGAACCCTCTCAATACAGCTTGTTACTCACAAGCTTTTGCTAAGATATGTTAACTAGGAGCTTTTTGTGCTATCAGGTTTTGTGAGGGTTGCTAGAGACCGGATTGAACTCGATACTAATTGCCACAACTTTACTCAAGTAAAGCTAAAGCGAGCGGTTGGTTGAGTCAAGAAGTTGATCGAGTCGCCCTAATTATTGCCCCCCGTTCCCGTTTGACTCCTAGCAGTAAATAGGTTTTGAGGCCAACCCCGGGACACTCCTAGTTAATCAAATGTAGAGTTGAGGTAAATACCAAATTGTCTAAGCAAGATTTAATTGAAATGGAAGGGACAGTGACGGAATCCCTGCCCAATGCGATGTTTCGCGTTGACCTAGATAATGGGTTTAACGTGCTAGCTCACATTTCCGGCAAGATCCGCCGCAACTACATCAAAATTCTGCCTGGCGATCGCGTCAAAGTTGAATTGACTCCCTACGACTTGACCAAAGGCAGGATTACTTATCGCCTTCGGAAAAAATAGGCTTAGATAAAACTTTCTAAAAACTAATTCTAAGTTTAATTAGAGAGAATTTGGTAAAAAGCGTCAATTTTATGCTATAATGCTACGTTTGTAGTGTTGCCGAGAAGGGCGTCAACAACCCACCGGTGTACCGGGTTAAGTCATTGTTACACCGTAAAAGTATCGCTCGCCAACACTCTGGCGCAGGCGAACTTTACCCAGCAATGGGAGTGGGTGCAAGCGGGCTCCTTCATGAAACAACCCGCACTTTATACAATTTAATCGAGGAGAGGCCTACACCTTGCCCAGCCTCTCCTCCCACCGCTCTACGGGCAGTCCCAGCGTGCCTGCTCTCCGGTAGAGCGGGGTTCTCCAGGCAGGAAGAAAGATGAAAGTTCGAGCATCTGTCAAAAAAATTTGTGAGAAATGTCGCGTCATCCGCCGTCGCGGTCGAGTGATGGTGATATGCACTAACCCGAAACACAAACAACGCCAAGGTTAGAAAAAAAGAAGATTGGGCACTGCACGCAGGTGCATCCTAATTGAACATTGTAGCCAAACAGGAAAACTAGGGAGACAAAAAGTGTGGCACGGATTGCCGGGGTAGACCTTCCACGCGATAAGCGCGTCGAAATAGGTCTGACATACATTTACGGAATAGGCTTGTCGCGGGCCCAAAAAATTATCGCTGCAACAGGCGTAAATCCTGACACTCGCGTCAAGGATTTAACAGAGGCCGACGTGACAGCTCTGCGGGCTCATGTAGAAACCACATACCAAATCGAAGGAGACCTCCGGCGCTGGGAGTCAATGAACATCAAGCGCCTGATGGACATCGGAACTTATCGCGGTCGGCGTCACCGTTTGGGTCTGCCGGTGCGGGGACAACGAACCCGTACCAACGCCAGAACCCGTCGTGGCGTCCGCCGAACAGTTGCGGGCAAGAAAAAGGCACCTTCCAAGAAGTAACATCTTTTTGGGAAAAATACGCTGGGGGCTGCTGGCTCCTAGCGCTTCGGAACATTAGTTGAGAGAAACGTTAAAGAGACTAATATGGCGCGACCACAAACAGGCAAGAAATCTGGTGCAAAAAAGCAGAAACGGAATGTACCCAATGGGGTAGGCTACATCCAGTCTACCTTTAACAACACGATTGTGACTATTACCGACCTTAACGGCGAAGTAATATCCTGGGCATCGGCAGGTTCCAGCGGTTTTAAAGGAGCGAAGAAGGGGACTCCCTTTGCAGCTCAAACAGCAGCAGAAAGTGCTGCCCGCAGAGCCAATGACCAAGGGATGCGCCAAATAGAAGTAATGGTGAGCGGGCCCGGAGCAGGTCGAGAAACTGCTATTCGGGCGCTGCAAGGGGCGGGACTGGAAATTACCCTGATTAGAGATGTTACCCCAATTCCTCACAACGGCTGTCGCCCTCCCAAGCGGCGTAGAGTCTAAAACGATTTGAGATTTTAGATTTTAGATTTTGGATAATGGCTAACTGCTTAAAGTCAAAAACTAATGGTTCTAACTGTTGCCCCGTCCATCCAAAATCCGAAATCCATTCAGGGGTATGCTCTGCAATCTAAAATCCAAAATCAAAAATCCACAGTGGAAAAGGGAGGTCACTCCGTGGCGCAGTTTCAAATTGAATGTATAGAGTCTAACACTGACAAAGACCGGAGTCAGTACGGAAAATTCGTCCTGGAACCGCTCGATCGCGGTCAAGGAACAACTGTTGGGAATGCGCTTCGGCGAGTTCTGCTGTCAAATTTGGAAGGAACAGCAGTAACTTCAGTCCGAATCGCGGGCGTCAATCACGAGTTTGCCACGATCGAAGGGGTACGTGAGGACGTTCTGGAAATTCTGCTGAACATGAAAGAGGTCGTCCTCAAAACTCATTCTCAGCAGCCGCAAATCGGCAGGTTGCGGATTGAGGGGCCCGTCACAGTTACTGCCGATCGATTTGATTTGCCGTCAGAGGTGGAATTGATCGATCGCTCCCAGTACATTGCAACTCTCTCGCCCGGCTCTGTTCTGGAAATGGAATTCAGAATTGAAAAAGGCATCGGATATCGAGCAGTAGACCGCAGTCGCGATGATGGGTCGGCTTTGGATTTTCTCCAAATTGACGCCATCTTTATGCCGATTCGCAGAGTCAACTACAGCGTTGAAGATGCTCGGTTGGGTGGCACAGCCGAGAAAGATCGGCTGGTGATGGAAATCTGGACTGATGGCAGTGTGACTCCTCAAGAAGCTCTGAGTCAATCGGCCCACATCCTGGTAGATTTGTTTGCACCTCTCAAAGACATCACCCAAGATTCTCTCAAACCAGAGTATCCAGGTGAGGCCGATCCTACGAGCCAAATCCCGATCGAAGAATTGCAGTTGTCCGTCCGGGCTTACAACTGTCTCAAGCGGGCTCAGATCAACTCAGTCGCAGACTTATTGGATTATACCCAAGAAGACTTGCTCGAGATCAAGAATTTCGGGCAGAAGTCCGCAGAAGAAGTGATTGAAGCTTTACAAAAACGCTTGGGCATTACCTTGCCACAGGAAAAATCAGCTAAAAGTTAATCAACGGGTAACGGGTAAAAAAGTTCTGAATTTTAAGTCGGTGAGTTTTTAAGTTAAAGAATTCACCGCTCAAAACTCGCGGACTATCCCGGCGCCCAATTACCAATTACCAATTACCAACTGCCATGCGTCACCGCTGTCGCGTTCCCCAACTCAGCAAACCGGCTGACCAGCGTCGCGCCCTACTGCGCTCGCTGACCACCGAGTTAATCCGCCACGGTAAAATCACTACCACTCTCGCCCGCGCCAAAGCGCTGCGCTCAGAGGCGGACAGGATGATTACCCTGGCCAAAGATGGCTCCTTGGCCGCTCGCCGCCAAGCTATGGGCTATATCTACGATAAACAGTTAGTACACGCCTTGTTTGAGGCGGCACAAGAACGGTATGGCTCGCGCAACGGGGGCTACACCCGCGTAGTACGAACAGTCCCCCGTCAAGGAGACAATTCCGAAATGGCGATCGTTGAACTGGTTTAATTCAATTTTGGGTTGGAGATTTGTGATTTATGACTGACAATCCAAAATCCCCAATCGAAAATCCCCAATCGATACAGCGCGTTGCTCTGGTGATCCAATACCTCGGCACTAACTTTCACGGTTGGCAGCGACAGCCGAACCAGCGTACAGTACAAGAAGAAATTGAAACAGCAATATCGACTGTTCTGGAACGCCCGGTAACGCTGCACGCTGCCGGGAGAACTGATGCGGGAGTTCACGCTGCTGCTCAAGTAGCGCATTTCGATGCCCACGGCCCAATTCCGGCTCACCGCTGGGCAAGCGTTCTCAACTCTCGACTGGCAAAAGATATTTTAATTCGAGCTTCGGCAAAGGTGGAACCTACCTGGCACGCTCGGTTCTCAGCCAGTTGGCGGCGCTATCGCTACACCCTTTATACAGACCCGACCCCTAATTTGTTTGTGCGTCCTTTTGCTTGGCACTGCTATCACGCCCCTGTGAATGAATCTTTGATTCAGACAGCTTTGACACCCCTAATCGGGCGGCATCACCTGGCTGCTTTCCACCGCGCGGGTTCTGCCCGCCCCCATTCCTGGGTGGACGTGCAAGCGGCCGAGTGTCAGCGTTCTGGGCCTCTTATCTATATTGAGGTTCAGGCGAGCGGGTTTCTGTACGGGATGATGCGGCTGCTGGTGGGGTTGCTGGTGCAGGTGGGTCGCGGGGAAAGACCGATCGACAATTTCACAGATATCTGGGTCAACGAACGCCGAGAAATGGTAAAATATGCCGCTCCCGCTCAAGGTTTGTGCCTGCTGCGGGTTGGCTATTCAGAATTTCCCTTTCCCCCAGATGTCTGGTACGACACTCAGCCAAAATTAGTCATTAGTCATTAGTCATTAGTCATTAGTCATTAGTCATTAGGTAACTACTAATAAAAAACTAAGGACAACTAACAATTAAAAACTGACAACTGACAACTGACAACTGACAACAGTTAACAGTTAATAGACAACTAACAACAAACAATGAACAAAACTTACGTCCCTACTCAAGACTCCCTAGAGCACAAGTGGTACGTGGTCGATGCCGCCGACCAGCGGCTGGGCCGTCTGGCAACTGAAGTTGCCATGTACCTCCGAGGGAAACACAAACCGACTTACACTCCTTCTATGGATACCGGCGACTTCGTAATTGTCATCAATGCGGACAAAATCGCTGTTACTGGCAAAAAACGCACCCAGAAAATCTACCGTCGCCATTCTGGAAGACCGGGCGGCATGAAAACAGAAACTTTTGCCAAATTGCAAGCACGTTTGCCCGAAAGAATTGTCGAAGAAGCTATTCGGGGAATGCTGCCTCACACTTCTCTGGGCAGACAACTGTTTACTAAACTGAAGGTGTACGCTGGCCCCAACCACCCGCACCAAGCTCAAAAACCAGAAGAATTAATTGTTCACACGATTCCCGGAGGAAATGAGTAATGCAAGCAACAGATACATCTGGTCGCGCTGTGTACTGGGGTACCGGCCGCCGCAAGCGTTCCGTAGCGCGGGTGCGCTTGGTTCCCGGCACTGGCATACTGACGGTCAATGGTAAAGAGGGGGATTTGTACCTGCAATTCAACCCTACTTATTTGGCTCTCGCTAAGGCCCCTCTGGAAACTTTGGGTCTGGAAAATGAGTATGACATTTTGGTAAAAGTCGAAGGCGGTGGCTTGACAGGTCAGGCTGACTCGATTCGCTTGGGTGTCGCTAGAGCACTTTGTCAATTAGACCCGGACAACCGCAAGCCTCTGAAGACTGAGGGCTATTTGACTCGCGACCCGCGGGCGAAAGAGCGGAAAAAGTACGGTTTGCGGAAGGCTCGGAAGGCTCCTCAATACTCGAAGCGGTAATCGAGCAAAGAAGGAAGAAGGAAGAAGGAAGACGGAAAAATTATCCAGATTCCATCCTTCTTTTTTTCAAGGTCTATTTCGGATTCCTGATTCGCGCTTTCGCAGCCAACGATTGCGGAAAATTGCTGCTTTTGTTGGTATGCAAGTCCTAGGACAGCTAAAATGGTAGTAAAGTCAAAAATTAGAGAGTAAAAAACAATGGCGAAAGCTGGTATTCACCCTGAGTGGCATCCCGAAGCTCAGGTTTATTGCAACGGCGAACTTGTGATGACGGTTGGCTCGACTAGACCAAAACTGCAAGTTGATGTTTGGTCAGGAAATCATCCTTTTTATACTGGCACTCAGAAGACTATTGATACTGAAGGTCGTATAGAACGCTTTAGGCGGAAATATGGCATGACAGATGTGGAAATGCCCAAGGTAGATGCTTCCTCTGGACCTCTGAAAATGGAAGCTCCTCCAGCAGAGGCTAAGCCTGCTGGTAAAGGCAAAAAGAAGAAGTAGCCGGATTGTCATTTGTCCGCAGTTTGTTAAGAGTAGTTCTTTCTACCGACAACTTACCGCCCTCGGATTTTAGATTTTAGATTGAAGATTTGCTATGCAGGCAGTTGAGTTCGATCGAGATTCTATCCCAACTGTTCTTCAAATCTAAAATCTAAAATCTAAAATCTAAAATCTAAAATCGATTGACAAAGGACAACTGACAATGGCTGAATCTTATTTGCTGGATAAATTGAAGTCGGTAGAGCAAACTTTTAATGAGTTGACTCGCCGCATGGCTGACCCGGATGTCGCTAGGGACAATCAAGAGTTTCAACGGGTAGCAAAAGCTCGATCGTCCTTGGAGGAAGTGGTCGATACTTTTGCTCTGTGGAAAACCACTCAGGAAGATTTGGTGGGCGCGCGACAGGTTCTCAAGGAAGCAGCGGGCGATCGAGAAATGCAGCAAATGGCTGCGCTGGAAGTTGAGGAACTTGAGTCAAAACTGGAGAGTTTGGAAAGTCGTTTGAAGGTTTTGCTGCTGCCGCGCGACCCGAATGATGACAAGAATATTATGCTGGAAATTCGGGCGGGTACTGGCGGAGATGAGGCTAGTATTTGGGCGGGAGATTTGCTGCGACTGTATTCGCGTTACGCTCAAACTCAAGGCTGGCAGGTGAAGTTGGTGAGCGAGTCGCTGGCGGAAATGGGCGGCTTTAAAGAGGTGATTCTGGAAATTACAGGCGACAGCGTTTACAGCAAGCTGAAGTTTGAGGCGGGAGTACACCGGGTGCAGCGAGTGCCTGTGACTGAGGCTGGCGGCCGGGTTCATACTTCGACGGCGACGGTGGCTGTGATGCCGGAGGTGGATGATGTGGAGATTCACATCGATCCGAAGGATATTGAGATGAGTACGGCTCGATCGGGCGGCGCTGGCGGTCAAAATGTGAACAAGGTGGAAACTGCTGCGGATTTGTTTCACAAGCCGACGGGAATTCGGATTTTCTGTACTGAGGAGCGCAGTCAGTTGCAGAATAAGGAGCGGGCGATGCAGATTTTGCGGGCTAAGCTCTATGAGATGAAGTTGCGGGAGCAGCAGGATGAGGTGAAGTCGCGACGTTTGGCTCAGGTTGGTACTGGTTCGCGATCGGAGAAGATTCGCACCTACAACTATAAGGACAATCGGGCTACCGACCACCGTTTGGGGGAGAATTTCTCGCTCAATAGTGTTTTGGAAGGGGATATTGAGGGGATTATTCAAACTTGCATTTCTCAGGATCAGCAGGAACGTTTGGCTGAGTTGGCTGCTTCTACTAATTGATGGAGTGATTGGGGACTAGGCGCATTGTTTGCTCAGCCTCAGTTCCCTTGTTACGCGGGAGATCTGGTTGAGTAGGGCTTCCCAAATTGCATCGGCGATCGCCACTGGATATTTGAAATGTTCGAGGTCGTATTGTACAATGACTTCTAGGGGTGCTAGGATTTGCTGGTTTCGACAACTGGCAATTGCTGCGATCGCCTCTTGTTGCCATCTGGCAAATAGTCTGTAGCTGAAAAAGGAACTGCATTTTTGTCCTTTCTTGTTCAGGTAAACAACTATTACTTGATGTTGTTTGGGGTAGACTTTGACGATGCGGTTGACGGGCATTCTCAGGGCTTCGGCTGCTTCTTTTTTGGAGATTTGCCAGCGCTGGGGTTTGAGCCAACCGGAGGCTGTGAGGCTTTGACGGGTGTGGCTGGGCTTGTGATTTTTTTGAGTCCGTCTCTTTGTCATTGCTATTTCTCCTAAATTCGTTTTCATTAAAATTAAAACGTTCAATCTAATTAAAAGAATATCTGTTAAATCTTCTCCTGTCAAGCAAGACAGGTAAATTTGTTGGTACACAAGTAAACTAGGAATTGTGGTTATCTCGTGGCTGATACCGTGGACGCAGAAGCTAAGAAAAAACTGAGTGAGGTTGTTAAATTAGCGCGGGGCTCGATGAGTCTGACTGCTTTTGGCAAGCTGTTGGGAGTTTCTGCTGCTTCTGTCTTGTATTGGGAAAAGGGGCAGGTAATTCCAGATACGAAAAATTTGACTCAGATTGCGACAAGAGCAGGCTTTACGATGGAAGAGCTCATGGCTCACCTAGAAGGCAAGCCGGTGCAGGAACCTCTGGATACCAACGAGCTGCTTAAGAAAATTCAATGTATGCCACTGAGTGACTTAGCAGTGATTGTTCGAGCTGGTATGGAGCGACTGGCTGCTGCTGCTGTAGCTTCTGGAAAGTATGGTTGATGTTCTGTAAACTGGGAATTGTGGTTATCTGGTGGCTGATACCGTGAACGCAGAAGCTAAGAAAAAATTGATCGAGATTGTCAAACTAGCTCGCGGTTCGATGAGTCAGCGGGCATTCGGCAAGCTTCTGGGCGTCTCTGCGACTGCGGTTCAGTTGTGGGAAAAAGGTCAGAGCATCCCAGATACAGAAAATTTGGCTCAGATTGCTGTGAGGGCTGGGTTTACACTTGAAGAGCTGCTCGCTCATCTCGAAGGCAAACCCATGCGTGAACCGGTAGATATAGTCATTTCAAATAAGTATGAGACACTATTCATGCACAATAAGCACGAATAATTTCATCAAGAGATGTGCCAGG